>NZ_JBHFNU010000064.1:0-8591 GCF_041929145.1 Aerosakkonema sp. BLCC-F183
TTCGAGCAGAGGGAATCAGAATGCTTTCCTCCTCTGGGACGGGGGAGGGTTACGCCAATGGAGAGGAAGTCAGACCAAACCGAGGACGTAAGTCTAAGGTGAGGCATTCTTCTGTGAAATTGGAAGCTCCAACTATAGCGTCAGCTTAGCTGGAGTAGTTCACTTTATGTTTTTGCTGAAAGGCAATTACTGCCAATTTAGTATCTGAGCTAAAGATCCCGTTCCTGATGACGTTATAACCGTGAACTTGCAACAACCCTTGCAGTTCGCGCACATAGTTTTATGGTTTCATTTAATATTTAAAGGGTGGGTATAGCCCACCCTACAACTCAATTAACCAAAAGTCGATCCATTCCAGCCCCACATGGAACCTTTTGCATCGGCAAATTCGATGTAGATGCGATCGACTGGTACACCCAACGCTTCATTTATCTGCTGGCAAAAATCCTGACTCATGGATTTGGTTTGCGATGGACTCATGCTGCCAATATTTTTGATTTCTATATAGCAGACTGGATCTGTCGTGCCAGCAAAAGTCATGGCCATATTTGGCTCAAACGCAGTCATCACGTAAGATTCCGGTTTGCCCAAGTGTTTGGATAACTTAGACGAAAGGGTTTTGAGTAGCGAATCAACTTGCGATTTATCTGCTGTAGCTACAGAAGTTTGCACTTTGATTAGAGGCATAATTCAGTTTTCAGTTGCTAGTTCGTGAGAAAGATTTACGGAAAATTTTAAATTTCAGATTTCCGATTCAAATCCTATCTAAAATCCAAAATTTAAAATCTAAAATTTCCCATTATCCGCCGTATTGCCAGCCGGTGCTTTCCAACAAAAGAGGTTCGCCTTCCCGATGAACACCAGCGCCAATTACTTCGCCGACATAAACGGTATGGTCTCCTCGATCGACTGCACCGACAACCCTGCATTCCACATAACCCAAGGAGTCTGATATGATGGGGCAGCCGGTTTGTTCTCCCAAGTAGAAGTCCACATCCTCAAATTTATTGCCGATGCGACGCTGGGGCTTGAAGAATTTTTGGGCTAAATCTTTTTGTCCTGCTTCCAGGAAACTGAGGGCAAAGACACCGCTGGCTGCGATCATGGCGTGGGACTTTGAATCTTGCTTAACGCAATTTACCACTAAGGGTGGTTGAAAAGAACCTTGCATTACCCAACTGGCGGTGAAACCGTTCACTTCTTCGCCGTCTTTGACGCCACAGATATAAAGTCCGTGTGGAATTTTTCGCAGAAGAGTCTTTTTGGCTTGTTCGTCTAACAATGGTCTATCCTCTGATAACTACATCGCTTAGTTTAGCAATCTTCAGATTTCTAACGTCTTTCTTTCGTAAAAATATCTTTAAACATTTCCAGGAGTCCTTGTTGCTTGTAATCTTTAAATTCGCCGGCATCAAACCAAGTGCCGCAGCATACGGGACATTTTTCATACCAAATATGCGGTTGTTTTAAATCGACCATTTTGGTCATTTGTGTGCTGCATTTAGGACAATTTATATTCCCGATTTGGTTGAATTTACTGCCTGTGAGGGGGTCACCGATATCTATAGTTTCAGAACCTTTGATTTTCTTCAGTCGTGCAGCGCCTTGGGAGTCAAACCAAATACCTTTGCACTCAATGCAGCGATCGACTTCAATACTGCTATAGATAATTTTTTCTAAGCTGCCTTTACATTTTGGACACTTTAAATGTTTCATATGGTTTTCCTGTAGCTACTATGAAGTATACCAGCTAACTGTTGACTTCCATCAAATTGCCGATCTCATTCACTAACTTGTCTGTTAATACTGAGTTAGTCATGTGCTTTTGGAAACTTGCAAACCGGACAATAGCTGTTCGTACTTGCTTTCTCTTACAGGATCTGTGAGTGCGATCGCGGATTTTTGGTTGATTAGTTTTAAGTATGTCTAGCGGGAGAGCCGGAGAATGGGAAAGTGAGAAATATTCCCCTATGAACTTTTACATAGAAATAGCGAAAGAACCCCAAAACTAAGCTAAATAAGATTAAATCGAGCCAAAACAAGATTAATTAAGATTGGCAGTCGGTAACCCCATAAATTAGCTTGTTTATAGGTATTTTTTGCTCGGATTTACTGTTTGTATGGCACTTTTTACACTAGCTTGAGCGGGTACGATTTAATACGTACCCAGTACTGGATAAAATCAATCATCTCATTCGCAGGGTTGAGGGATCGACAAATCGAGATTTCTAGTATTGAAAGCGTAGATTGATGGTGGAATTATGAGCGATAAAGACAACAACACCAGCAAACGAGGCTTTGCATCTATGGACGAAGAAAAGCAGCGCGAAATTGCCAGTAAAGGTGGTAAGGCTGCTCATGAAAAAGGTACTGCCCACGAGTTCACTCATGAAGAAGCTGTCGAAGCTGGACGCAAAGGTGGGGAAGCGGTCAGTCAAGACAGAGAACATATGTCTGAGATTGGACGCAAAGGCGGTAAGTCTTAAAACAGAAACTGCAAATTTCAAGTTGAAATTTCAAAGATATTAAGTGGGGAAGCGGGGGAGTAGAAAAAATTTGTCCCATCAGCGCTTGCAAACTGCTATAAGTTAAACGCAGATTGCAAACAGGGGATTTATTTGGTAATTAAAACCGCGAATATATCCCCTCTTTTGGTCAATAATTACCCAACTCCATGCTGTTTAAACCAAGCCAGCAAGCGTCTCCATCCATCTTCAGCTTCTTGCTTCTGATAAGATGGGCGATAGTCAGCAAAGAAACCGTGCGGTGCATTTGGGTAAAGGACAATTTCCGAACCGCTTTCTCCTTCTTTAAGCGCTTGACGCATTCTTTCTACGGTATTGTTGGGAATACCGTTATCCTTACCGCCGTAAAGTCCTAATACTGGCGCTTTCAAATATGGGGCAATGTCAACTGGATATTTGGGAGTGAGAGAAGTTGACTCACCGACCAAGCGTCCGTACCAAGCAACACCAGCTTTAACTTTAGGACTGTAAGCTGCATACAACCAAACAATTCGTCCCCCCCAACAAAACCCGGTGATTCCGAGTTTGTCGATATTGCCTTTACTCGAATTTTTCGCCCAATTAACAGTGGCATCCAAGTCGGACATTACTTGGGAATCTGGCACTTTGGAGACAACTTTGGAGATAATTTCTTCAATGTTACTCAGTTGGGAAACATCGCCTTGACGGGTAAAAAGTTCGGGTGCGATCGCTAAATATCCCAACTTAGCAAAACGGCGGCAAATATCTTGGATATGTTCGTGTACGCCAAAGATTTCTTGCACTACCAACACTACGGGAAAATTGCTGCCAGTTGCAGGCATAGCGCGATAAGCTGGAATTTCGCCATCCTCGACGGGTATTTTTACTTCTCCGGCGATCGAACCTTGAGTATTTGTATTGATAACTTGGCCAGAAATTGGCTGCACTGCTAACGCAAATCCAGCTGTCAGCGTACTCACAATAATAAATTTCCGGCGCGTAATTTCTTTCATTTGCCGTTTTCTCCAAGACACTCTTGCCAAAGGTAGCTTATTCTTCAGGGTAGCGCTGCACTTAATCTGTAGAATTTTCCGTAGGCGTTAGCTGGTCGATCTCTTGTGCTTCTAGCGGTGTGTAAGCTTTATTGTTATCCCCGCAACTGCAAGAATGTGCCGTTAATTCAGCGCAGAAGTCACTAGGGTTCAATTTGGGAGGAAAAGCAAAGATTTCTTTTCCGTTTAGCTTTGACTTACGGTAAAGCTCGATCGCTCTTTCCAATGAATAATACATCACAGGAACCCATCTGCCACAGTAAAAGTAGACAACAACTCGGCTGTTTGTGTACTTTCCCAGGGGGAGTGGGTTTCGCCAGGGCGAAACCATAATTATTTTGGTTAGGTGTGTCCGTATACATCTTGGAAAAAGTTAAGATTTTTTAACAACTGTCTTAAGCAATACATTTTTGCTTAATTTTGGTGTAGGCTAAACTACCAAAAGCTATGAACAGATTCGATCGAAGCAAGATTTTATCCATGAGCTGACTTCTGACGGAACAAGTGAGAGTGTTGCGGATGGTAAAGACGCGATCGTCCTTTCTCTGCTGCCAAAGCCGGACTGATGACATAAAGCGTGGTGCGGATTAAGTTTTCTCGCTGCGTTACCTCTGCCATTTGATGCAGGGGAAGCACTAAAATTTTTTCATCAGGCCAACCCAGCCGATAGCAAATCGCTACGGGTGTATCGGCTGCATAATGTTCCATCAGTTTGATTTGGGCATCTTCTACATGACGCGCACTCAGGTAAAGACACAAACTCGCCTGATGCGCCGCCAGAGTTGCCAATTCTTCCTGTTCCGGTACAGATGAAGCGTTACCGCTAATGCGGGTGAGGATTATTGTTTGTACGAGTTCCGGTACAGTTAACTCGACTTTCAGCTTGGCGGCAGCTGCTTGGAAAGCGCTGATTCCGGGTATGACCTCAACAGGAACATCTGCTTCTGTCAAAGCTAGCATTTGTTCGTGGATGGCGCTGTAGAGACTGGGGTCGCCGGAGTGGAGACGGACGACAGATTTGTGCGATCGCACCCTTTCGATCATAATCGGCAGAATATCTTCCAGTGTCTTATTAGCAGTGCGGATAATTTCTGCATCAGTACGCACCCCCTGTAAAATTTGCTTTGGCACCAGCGAGTCAGCAAATAAAATGACATCTGCTTGCGCCAAAATTTTCTGTGCTTTGACGGTCAATAAATCCGGATCGCCCGGGCCGGCACCTACAATATAGACTGCTGGAGAGAGGGGAGAAGTGGGAGAGGGGGAGAGGGGGGGAGTGAGAGACATATAAGAGGAACAAAGCGGCAGGACAATTGATGTTTTGAAATTGTTGATTTTAGATTTTAATTCAATTTGAAATCTCAAATCTCAAATCTAAAATTCCCAGAGATTCCGGATGCGATCGATGGCGTGAGAAAAAATGAATGGTAGATGCACCCTGGTTAAGCCCTAGAGGATTTCTCTAGGGTTTTTTTATCATTACTATTCCGGATTGGAGAATTTCAGATAACAAATTTTAAATGGCAAATTTGAAATCTACAATCTCAAATCTGAAATTCCTTAATTGCGATGCCATCGCGTACCTTGTGGGGTATCGATGAGGGTAATGCCTTGGTCTTGCAGTTCGTTGCGAATGCGATCGCTTTCGGCAAAGTTTTTCGCTTTTCTTGCTGCTTGTCGCTGTGCAATTAAAGCTTCAATTGCCGCATCGCTTAAACCATCAGAAGGTTGAGATGGTTTATCTTCTGGCTTTGCTGACAATCCCAAAACTCCTGCCAGCGTAACTAAGGTGCGCCATTGTTGTTCTAACACTTCCGGCGATGTCTTGGTTTTGCCTTCGTGGACGAGGATATTGCCTTCCTTACCTAATTCTTTGGCTAACTCGAATAAAACTGCCAAAGCTGCTGGGGAGTTGAAATCATCATCCATCGCGGCTTGGAATTTTTCCACTTCGGGATTTTGGATGGAGGGATTTTCCGATTGTTCTAATTTCCAACCTAGCCCAGAACCGTGTCGATCGCCAAACAGCAGACCTTCCTTGAGAGTGTTCCAGCTATTTTGGGCGAATGCGATCGCATCCTGGGTAAAATCGATCGGCTTGCTGTAATTTGTTTGCAAAACAAATAACCTGATCGCCATCGCCTCCGGTGCATTCTGCCCATCCAACAACTGACGGATAGTGATGAAATTGCCCAAAGATTTAGACATTTTCTTCCCATCCACATTGATCATGCCGTTGTGCAGCCAGTAACGCGCTAACTGCTTGCCAGTCACAGCCTCAGATTGGGCTATTTCATTCTCGTGGTGGGGAAATGCCAGTTCGTTACCCCCGCAGTGAATATCAATAGTATCGCCCAAAGACTGACGTACCATCGCCGAGCATTCGATATGCCACCCCGGACGACCGGCACCCCAAGGCGACTCCCAGAAAGGTTCTCCCGCTTTCGCCGCCTTCCACAGCGCAAAATCAAACGGGTCTTGTTTCTTCGGCGCGTCCGGGTCTTCCTCTTCCACTCTACCGCTAGCCCCAGCCTGCAATTCTGCCAAATTGCGACCGGAAAGCTTGCCATATTCCGGAAATTCCCGCACTTTGTAATAAACATCACCAGCAGATGGGTAAGCGTAACCTTTGTGTTCCAACTGGTGAATCAGTCGTTTAATTCCATCCAGCGTGTGGGTCGCACGGGGATATTCATCGGCGTCCATCACATTCAGCCGTTTCATATCCTCAAAATACGCATCGATAAATTTCTCAGCGACAACTTCCATCGATAATCCTTGTTCCCTGGCGCGATTGAGAATTTTATCGTCGATATCGGTGAAATTCTGGACGTAACGCACATCGTAACCCCGCCATTGTAAATAGCGGCGCACCATATCCCAGACAATGTAGCAACGCGCATGACCCAAGTGGCAGTAGTCATACACTGTCACGCCGCAGCAGTACATTTTCACCTTCCCCGCTTCCAGGGGTTCAAAAATTTGTTTGCGACGAGTCAGCGTATCGTAAAGCGTCAGGGTCATAACGAGTAACAACCTTTAGTGCGATCGGCAATAATAGGGGAGGACGACGGGGATCTGTGCCAGCACCCTCGCGTCGGTACTTAATGTACCGTAATTCTATACTCCCATTTTGCGACGTTTTCTACAGCTCAGCTATGCAATCAGCAGTTTCTCCCGACCAATCTCAGGCAATGGATGTTCCGAAACGCGGTTTGCCTGTAACTATTATCACTGGGTTTCTCGGTAGCGGTAAGACAACTCTTCTCAACCACATTTTGAAAAATCAGGAGGGCGTTAAGACAGCTGTTCTGGTCAATGAGTTTGGCGAAGTTGGTATTGACAACGAACTGATTATATCCGCCGACGAGGACATGGTGGAACTGAGTAACGGTTGCATTTGCTGCACCATTAATAACGATCTGGTAAATGCAGTTTATAAAGTTTTAGAACGCCAAGACCAAATAGATTATTTAGTAGTGGAGACGACGGGATTGGCAGATCCGCTGCCCGTGGCACTCACGTTCTTAGGTACGGAATTGCGTGATTTGACTCGGTTGGATTCGATCGTCACGGTGGTGGATTCCGCAAATTACAGCCTGGATTTGTTCAACAGCCAAGCTGCTTACAATCAGATTGCCTACGGCGATATCATTCTGCTGAACAAAACAGATTTGGTCGATGAAGCTGATGTTGACAATCTGGAAGTAAAGATTCGCGATATCAAACAAGGTGCAAGAATACTGCGTACAACTAAGTCGCAAGTTTCTCTGCCTTTGATTCTCAGTGTTGGTTTGTTTGAGTCGGATAAGTATTTTGAATCTGAGGAATCAAAACACGGTCACGACCATCACGACCACGACCATCACGACCATTCTGCCTGCGACCACGACCACGACCACGACCACGACCATCACCATCATTCCAATCACTTGGAAAATGATGGGTTTACTTCAATTTCTTTCCAAAGCGATAAGCCTTTTGCGATTAAGAAATTTCAGCATTTCTTAGATAATCAATTGCCTGCAAATGTGTTCCGCGCTAAGGGGATTATGTGGTTCGATGAAAGTCCTCGCCGTCACGTATTCCACTTGTGCGGTAAGCGTTTTACAATTGAAGATGAAGATTGGAAAGGTCAACCGAAAAATCAGTTAGTGCTGATCGGTCAAGACCTCGATCGCGAAACGCTACTCAAGCAAATCGAAAAATGCCTTTGCTTGCCTTCCACCGATCGCGGTAAAGGATTTGGGAAATAACAATAAATTGCCAATTTTAGATTTTAGATGGCAAATTTAATTAAATCTGCTATCTAAAATCTAAAATCTGAAATTGCCATGCGCGTAGTTGTTCAACGAGTTAAATCTTCTCAAGTTTCGATCGCAGGTGAAGTCGTCGGCAAAATTGGTCGAGGACTAAACTTGCTTGTGGGTATTGCCAGCACGGATACGGAAGCAGAACTTGACTGGATGGTTCGTAAGTGCTTGGAATTGCGCTTGTTTGCGAATGAAGAAAATGGTTCGGGTCGTTGGGAACAGTCGGTGCAAGAAATTGGCGGCGAATTGCTGGTAGTGAGTCAGTTTACCTTGTATGGGGATTGTCGGAAAGGTCGCCGTCCTTCTTTTGATAAGTCAGCTGCTCCGGAAGTGGCAAAAAATTTGTACGATCGCTTTGTGGATAAGTTACGCCAAAGTGGTTTGCGGGTGCAAACTGGTGAGTTTGGGGCGATGATGCAGGTGGCGATCGAAAATGATGGCCCTGTCACCCTGCTGCTGGAACGAGAGGCGTCTTAGCTGTCAGTTGTTACTGATGATAACAGGAGGCGATCGCATGAATCAAAATTTATCGGATATAGAAACTAAAACTTCCCAATTGTACGAAACAGATTTTTACGCTTGGACACAAGCACAAGCACAATTTCTCCGAGATAGAAAGTGGGATTTTTTGGATATCGCAAATTTGGTTGAGGAGATCGAATCTTTGGGTAAGCAAGAACGACAGGAATTGAGGAATCGTTTGGGCGTTTTGTTAGGGCATTTGCTAAAGTGGGAATTTC
>NZ_JBHFNU010000065.1:0-95588 GCF_041929145.1 Aerosakkonema sp. BLCC-F183
CAATTGCATCGTCTTTCTGTGACCTGACTTTTGGGACATTGGCTGTAACGGTGAGATCGAAAAACTGCCTGACAATTCTCACTAAGGCTGCACTTTCGGTGAGGGATTGTTCCTTCATGTACTCGCGCAGCTTGTTGTGATACTCCGGTGGTAAGTAGCCTACGATGCGTTTATTGTTAGTCGCCATTGGTTATGCCACTGGTGTGCTGTTTTAAAGCATACCTTGTGGCGGATGGTATGCCAACTATGGCCTTTAGTATGCTAGGTTAGCACAGCGGGACAGACATACAAGAGATACATTAGTATGCTTTTAAGTGCTAAAGTAGCACCTAACGGCTCATGCAGTCCGCCCAGATCGAACTGTGTGTAGGTTCGCAGACAAGCGTGTAATTTATGGGGACTTGCCCGAAATTTATGCAGACAAGCGTGAAATCAGTATTGGATTGCGACGCACCAGTGGGTAGCTTTTCTGTCGATCGCTTGCACATAACAAAGGAATAAATAAGAACTATAAGTTTTACTCTGTATGCTACATTTATTAACGGTAAAAATCAGAATAACATTTAAAATTATGCTTTCAATTATTACAATTAATGGTATTTTTTTAAAAGTTAGTTTACAATTGATTCAAACTTAAAAGAGTGATACCACCCTTTGATGAAAACGGCAACCTACCCCCAGGCATTCACTTCAGCGAATGGTCAGAATTTCAACAGCGATTTGGCACAACACCCAAACGCCAAAGAATGATTAAAGGACTCTCTACTGTAATGGAACAATTAAAAGCAGCAGGCTGCCGTATCATTTATATAAATGGTAGCTTCGTTACCAACAAAACAAACCCCAATGACTTTGATGCTTGCTGGGATAGAGATAATGTCGATCTAGACTACCTGAGAAAAAATGCCCCTACCTTGCTGAAATTTTACGACAGTGCTGCCCAAAAATCTAAGTACGGTGGCGAAATTTATCCCTCAGACCAACCAGTAGATGAGAGTACAATATCAATAGAGTTCTTTCAACTTGACAGAGAGCAAAACCGCAAGGGTATTATCGCGATCGATTTATTGAGGTGGTCACCATGATTAAGAACGAACATCAGTATCAGGTAACAAAATCTTGGGCTGAAAATTTTTCAACAGCCATAGTGTCCTTGCGTCAAAATGAAGAGAAGAAAAATAAAGATCCGGATGGCTGGCAACTACTCCTTGACTCTTATCAAAGTCAGATGAAAAGTCTTGAAGATGAAATAGCCGAATATGAAGCTCTTATCGCTCACGACCCCCATCAGCCTGTCGTTCTTAAAGTTAATGATTTCAGCCAAATATCAGACCTTTTAATTAAAGCCAGACTCGCTTTAAAGATTAGCCAAAAAGAACTGGCATATTTGTGCGCTCGGACAGAAGAACAAATTCAAAATTACGAAGAGAAAGACTATCAAAATGCTAGTTTTATTGATTTTTTGGCAGTCAGTGACGCGCTAGGAATTCAAATCCAAGAAGGTCAGTTTTTTGCCCAATTACATGAATTTTATCAAGAACGCTTAACCGCGATGAGAGAATCTTATCATCTCAACGCTCCTGTTCATGTCGCTTCCTAAACAAGGGAGCAATTATCTAGCTGCAACTACGATCGTATTGGCTAAATTTTTCTTTTTTCATAGAATTAGCGACCAGCTTGCCCGAGCGGGTTAACTCTATAGGATGTTTTTTGTACTATTTTTGCCAACACACGACTTAACGACATTTAGCTGTGATAAACCTGTGTTGGATGGATGGTTAAAGGATAAGACTCTTAAAAACGAAACCTCTCTTCGTATCCCGCACTTATGTTATTTGTTACGAAAATAAAGTTGTAGGATACTACAGTTTAGCTAATGGTAGTGTTGCTCATTCTAGTGTTACCGACAAACTCAAAAGAAATGTAGCCGATCCAATTCCGGTTATGATACTAGGCAAACTTGCTATTGATATTAACCATCGTAACAAAGGACTTGGTATAGTTTTATTTAAGGACGCGGTACGACGTACTATGCAAGCGGCTGATATTGCTGGTATTAAAGCCATTTTAATTCACGCCCTCTCCGGAGGATGCAAAAAGATTTTATATAGACAAATGTGGTTGCACGGCTTCTGCGATCGATCCTTTGCTCCGCAAGGGTTCCCCTTGATGATGTACAAAAGTATTTGTTACACCCCGTCAAAATTACTGTTTTACCTTGAATCGGCTAAAGATTAGGGCTCTTCCGTACTTAGCCTGATAGCCCTCTTCTGTCACTTTAGGCGATCGCAAACGCTGTAACGCTGATAGGGTATGCGTTTTCCCAATTGATCTACATTTTTGAGTTTCTATGAGAAACTCACCGCTCAAATCGTTATGGGGGAAAGTTCTCAGGCTTTCGCTTTGAGCCTGATTTTCCGAGACTGACAGAAGAGGGATAGAGTGGTTCCCGCTGTTATGCGGCGATCGCCTGCTCTCTTATAGGCCAAAAGGGACACAACAGCACAGAGAGAGAAATCGATCCCCTTGGACTATCTCTCCTTTATCTGTTGTGTTTCATTTGGAACACAACATTTCGGACTTTCAGTAGACCGCCCCAACCTCTTTATCTTATAGGCCATTTGGGACACAACAGTAACCGGAGCGATCGGCCTGCTCTCGATCCTCTTGCTCTTTTTTATAGGCCATTTGGGACACAACGGCGACAAATCTATTACCCCGGTGGGTACACCTAAAAATAGCGATCGCGTGGTAGCCCCGTCAATTTATTGCGGGGTGGAAACGCGACACGGCGAATAAATTCGCCGTCAAATTAACCCAACTTTTTGTAATATAATATAAGGGCAGCTTTCAAACTACTAAGGAGGTGAATTCGGGATGGCTCGAAGTAAAACTAATTCATTCGTTACAGAAATTCCACTAATAGTAGATAGTTGGCAAGAAAAAGAATTGCTTTCTCGCTTTCAGGCGGGAAGACAACTTTATAATGCCTGCCTAAACGAAGCGGAAGCTAGGATGAATCTAGTTCGTAATTCCGATGCCTACCAACAAGCAAAACAAATTCCTAAAACTCAAAGGAAAAAAAGAACAGAAGCTTTTGGTGCTGCACGCAAAGCTTATCGATTAGCGGAGTATGAGTTACATACATACTCAACTATTACCAGCAATAATGCGAAATGGATTGCCAAGAAACTTGACTCTAATACGCAACAAACTATTGCGACTCGCGCCTTCAAAGCCATCGAGAAAGTCATACTGGGTAAAGCGAAAAAAGTTCGCTACAAAATACCTAGTAGGTTTAGGTCAATGGAAGGAAAGACGAATAAGCAAGGCATTCGCTGGAAAAACAATCAACTGGTTTGGGGTAATTTAGCGATTAAACCGTTAATTGATTGGTCAAATCCAGTGATTATACATGGCTTAAATTCTCCGATTAAATATGTTCGGATATTGTGGCGAGAAATCAACGTAATGCGGCGTTGGTACGCTCAATTAGTTAATGAAGGTATCCCTTATCAGAAACCACAAAATTATGTTTCTGATGGCATTGTTGGCATAGATTTAAACATTAACAACATTGCTTTTGTTGCTGATAGCCAAGCTGGATTGCTGCCTTTCGCGGCGGGTGTTCCCACTTTTGAACAAGAAATCAAAGCCATCCAACGTCGGATGGATAGGTCGAAAAGGGCAAACAACCCAGATAACTACCATCCCGACTTTGAGGCAAAGAAAGGGCGAAAAACTGTGTCCAAAAAAGGAACATCCAAAAAGGGTAAAAGAAAGTGGAATAACTCTAAAAGGTATCGGAAACTATCGCAAAAGCGGCGGGAATTAGAACGTCGAAAAACTGCATAAGCCAAGTCTCAAAATCACCAAATAGTTAATGAGATTTTGCGACATGGTAAGCAGATTAAAACTGAGAATGTTTCAGTTAAGGGATGGCAAAAGCGATATGGTAAAGCTATCGCTGCTAAGTCACCAGGTTTTGTGCAATCAGAATTGAAACGCAAGGCTGAAAGTGCTGGCGGTTCGTTCACCAAGTTTTCTACTCAAAAAACTGCCTTATCTCAAACTCATTTGAGCGGGAATCGCATCAAAAAATCCCTGTCTCAAAGAGTTCATTATGATCGGACAGGGATGATTATGCACAGAGATTTATTCAGTGCATATTTGAGTAGATTTGTTAATGACGAAGATAACCTTCTATTGCATCTCGCTCAAGATGAGTGGGAAAGGACGGAGCCGTTCTTAATGCAGGCATGGAAGGACTTTCAAACAAACTGCGAACCAGTAGGCGCGTCCTCTCATTTGGCTGAGTCATTCACCCTCAGAGCAGTTCTGCATGAAGCTAGGAACGGTTAACCAGATAGCTATTAAAGGGCGAAAAGTTAACCTTAATTCCGACGCTGAATCCCCGTCGATTTATCGCGGGGTGTGGCTCAATTTTGCTTCTTCTTTCTATTTACACAAACAGACTGGGTAGCTGCAACCAAAGTCTGTGATTACAAAGGTAGTTGCTTTAGGCTACTGGTATCTTTTGTGCGATCGCCGCCACTATCTTCTCTTGTTCTTCTGATGTCATGCCCAGCTTTTCCAGATTGGTTTGGACTTGATACCAGAATTCTGCTCTTGCTGAGCTTCGCTCTATGGCTGTGGGTGCGATCGCTCCCAGATAACCTACTGTGCGCGTAATTACTTTGCCGGCGCGTCTTTCCCCTGCACAGACGTAAGCATACCATACCAACTTTACCCCTCTTTGTTTCCACCTTAGATACATTTTCTGCTGTGCCAATTGGGACACTACAAATTTACTTCCCATTCTCGCTACAACGCTACTTCTTTAATAATTTATTAAGGTAGATAAAACCAGTTTTTCTTTCATCGCCAGCGACGCAAGGTGTTAAACCCACAACCACTGCAACAGGTGTACTACCAATTACGTCCTTACCAACTCGACCTGCTCAGCCAGGTCGAATCTTTATGGTCGCAAGGTAAACGGCGAGTTTTAATGGCTTTACCCACTGGTGCCGGAAAAACTGTCATTTTCAGCGCCATTACCCATAAATTCACTGCTAAGCAACTGCGAGTATTGGTGGTAGTCCACCGGGAAGAACTGCTGCTGCAAGCTGTTGAAAAACTCTGTGCCGTTACCGGAGAAAAAGTAGGTTTAATCAAAGCCGGATACCGAGAAGACCGCAGTCACCTTGTCCAAGTTGCTTCGGTTCAATCCTTACTGCGGCGTCAGCTACCAGAGGCTGACCTGCTGATTATCGACGAAGCTCACCACAGTGTCAGTCGCAGTTGGACGCGATTGTTAGAACATTACAAAGACAGTTACATCTTGGGAGTTACTGCCACTCCTGCCCGTATTGACGGACAGGGATTTAAGTTCCTCTATGATGAACTTGTTTGCGGCCCTGATGTGCGCTGGCTGATCGATCGCAATTACTTATGTTCTTTCAAGCTGTTTGCCGCCCCGCAACAAATCAAGATTAGACGCCCCAAAACTCTCACAGGCCGCGATTATACACAAAAGGAATTAGTTGCTGCTGTTAACACTTCCTTAAGTTACGGCGATTTAATTTCTAGCTGGCGTAAGTTTGCGCCGGATCGCAAGACGGTTGTTTTTGCTGTCAGTGTTGACCATTCTAAGGCGATCGCACTAGCTTACCGAGAAGCTGGTATCGCTGCGGAACATTTGGATGGGGATACGCCGCCGGAGGAACGCAAAGCCATTCTCGGTCGTTTCATCTCGGGTAAGACTCTCATTTTGTGCAACTGCGGTATTGTTTCGGAAGGCTTTGATGTTCCTTCTTTGGAAGCGGTACAAATTGTCCGTCCCACTAAATCTCTCATCCTTTGGTTGCAGATGGTGGGCAGAAGCCTCCGTCCCCATCCTGGTAAAGAAGCTGCGATTATTATCGACCATACGGAAAACTGGACTGTGTTTGGGGCTCCCGACCAGCCTTGGGAGTGGTCTTTAGACCCTGTTTCTCTTAAGGATAAACGGTGGAATGTTTGCTGTCCCGAATGCTGTCACGTCTTTAAGCCACTGCCCCACGAACAAAAACCCTACAAGTATGAGTGGAGTCCCGGTCACGGCGAGTTTAAATTGTGGTGTAAGTACATTTGTCCTAACTGCTTGGACGAGATCGAAATGGAAAAGTGGTCTGGTGGGGAACCGCCGCCCCCCAGACAAGTTTATAACCATCCGGGTGTGGAGATGCGAGAAATTCCTACTGATTGCGATTGGCAATTTTTAGGGGAACTTTATCGGATTGTGGGTGCTTTTAGGCGCAAACGCTCGGGTTTACCAATTTTACCTAATTTAGCTAATTTTTTGGTGCAGCAATACCCTAATTTGGGTATTCCAGAATTGCGAGAATGTGCTTTATTTTATACTAAAGATTTTCCAGCGGCGGTTGCTTGGGCTACTAAATATTACGATAATTTAGTGCAAGAGCAAAAGGAAGCAGCTGCTCAAGAAGCTCGTCAAGCACAGTTGGAGCGCTTGACTGAAGAAGTGAACAGAGCGTCTACTTGGGCAGAAATTTTAAATGTTATAAACTCTTACAGCCATATTTTTAATCCCCAAGAAGTTATTTCTAGGCTGCCTGTGGAGCAACAAGTACGTATTTCTCAACTGCGACAAGAAGAACGAAAACGCTCAACTGTGGCTGCTGTAGTATCATCACTTTCTTGGGATGCGGTAACACTTGCCCTCAATAAAGGCGGATTTCTCTTGGCAGATATTTTAGATTTTCTTCCATTTAGCGAACAAGTTCGTTTGGTAGAGTTGGCTATCCCTAGTGATAGTAAAACCAGAAGGTTTAGCGAAGACGAAGAAAATAAAGCATTACCTAGACAAAATTTTGTATCTCGGTTTGAGAAGTTATATTATTGGCGATTAATTCAACTGAGTCAAAACCATAAACCAATTTGGTTGTATTATAAGCTGATCGAATACCACCCTCAACCAACGTTTGAGGAATTAAGTGAATGCGCTCGCTTGCTAGGTTATAGGCAAGGATGGGTTTATCATAAATGGCGAGAACTATACCCGGATGATAAATATTTTGGTTATCCAGCTTTTTTCTCACAGACTTATTATTCTACATCGGTTGTTCCCCAAGTGGTTTCATCGGGTTATCAGGATTTAGATCCTGATGATTGTTACGGTTGGGATGCTCTTGAGGATGAAGTTTATTCTTTTGAGTTGGAACGGGCTGAATCCGAACTTATTTGGTATCAGCAACAATTTGAGGATACCAACACTTAAAATCTAGCTTTCCACATCTTTAACCGACCCCATAACCGCTAAATTGACGTTTGAAAGATGAATGAAAACCTAAAAAGTTTATTTTTGAAATAACGCCTGGGCATTGTCTGTTATGATTTTAGAATAGTATGGCTAGTTGGTTCATTGTAGCAAATAGTTTAGGGTTACCCGAATAAAAATGGGATTATTGGCAGGAAGAGGCTAGACTATGGAGTTATCTGCTACCACCACGATAGACGGCGACCGCATTCAAGATTACGCCAAAAAGCTACGCCAGGGGAATTTTTTAGAAACTTTAGCTTTGAATGTAGCAATGGGGATTCATGCGGAAATTACTAAAAGGGATGAAACATTAGAGGGCTTTAGCCCTAAGTGTGTTGATGAACTCGAAAAATTTCTCAGAGAGCAGATAGTTGATGATGCTTTTTACTTGACAACAGCAGAAGAGATATTGAATCATCTGAACCCCTGGCTTCAGACAGGTAGAACCGAGGAAAGTTTATGGAAAAACGTGGCTCTTGATTCAGCTTTAAGTTTTCTAGAGCCACTAGATTTATCCAATCGAACACTAGATGAATTAACCGCTATGCTAGGGCTGGCATCAAAAACAGTTCCAGCAACAGAACCTCAGTTATTTATCAGCAACACAATCACTCAATTGCTAACATCAGCGCCTCCTAGAACTGCTTGTAAGTCATTACTACGAATTTGGGATTGGCAGGAAGATGCCCACAAAAATGTGTTTTTCCGAGATGATTACAGTACAGGTTTTGTCGAGTTAGCATTAAAGGACAAAGACCCGGTAACTAAAGAATATTTTTACTTTACAGGCAAGGCTGCTTGGGGAATTATTGAAGAATTTGGCAGTTTGGGTAAAGATACCGCTAAACTACACTGTTTGTTGTCTGCCTATGTTTTTAGACAGCCTGCGGCCTGGAAAACCGAAATTAAGTTAGCTGGAACTGGGAAAAATGGCGGCACAAACTTAATAGACTTAATGGGTTGGGGTGAGCGTAAAGATATGACCAATTCCCAGAAGTTACTAAGGATAGAGCAATGTTTGAAGCTTCTGAGGAGGTTGGATGCAACTATTAAGTGGAATATAGGGAGGCTGGGCTGTGATATGAATTCCCTGATCTGGGATATTGCAGTAGAGCGCTACGGGCCTCGTAATATTTTTACGAACGAAATTGAAGACCCAACAGAAATAGTAGCTTTCATCCGGGCTGGGAGGTGGACTGAATTTTTCTTTAACAAGCAAGGCAAGAGTGCCAATCCTCCAGTTGCCTTATATGAGTTTGGTTGGATTTCAGAATCTACCCTCAAAATGAACCCATATCATGATGAGCTAGCGTTCTTAATTGCCATCAATATAACAACAGAAAGCGCTATCCGTACAACTGGAAAATACACTGTTAAGACCGTGCTAGAGATGGTAATGCCAAAAAATGAGATTGAATTAGCCCGTAACGATCATCGCTATGCTGGTAAGCTGAAGCAACGTTGGGATAAAGCTTTAATGCGATTGGTTGAGTTAGAGTGGCAGATTATATATGACTCTGAAACCTACCCAGAATGGTTGCGACCTGAAAGTACAACAGGTAAACCCAAAGATTGCAAAAAAAGAATTATTGATTTACTGCTAGAAGCTGGCATTACCATCAAGCCTCCTGGTAAAATTCCAGCCCTGATAGCTGCTAAAAAATCAGAATCTTTATCCCAAAAACGGAAATCAGCATCTTCCGATCCGTTAGAGTGGGAACCGATACAGAAGGCTTGTGAAGCAAAGGGTTGGACGAAGCAATCAGTCATCGCTGAAAAGCTAGGGATCTCCCAGCAGCTAGTCTCACAGCTTCAGCGCGGCAAGGCAATCACTCCCAAAACCGCTGCCAAACTTAAGAAAATCTTGCCTAAAGTACTACCGGAACTGTCAATCTAGCTTTCCATCACCCTAACCCAGGCCCCCAGCCCCAAACGTAGTAAGGCTGGGGTTTTGCGTAGTAAGGAAAAAATGACCTAAAAATGACCCTCAAATTCTTACCAGGCAAGGCTTACGACTTTACTACGAACACACCCGGATCTGGTGACAAAAACACCCGGATCTGGTGACAAGTTAATTTTGAAGCCCTTGATTAGCAAGCTTTCCAGCACTTTACTACGCGCCGATCAGTCTAATTAGACTGATCGGCGTGCAAGCAGGGATTTTCAGAACGTGAGAAAAACAAGGGTTATTCCCACGCAAGGAATAGCCAGATGAAGAATTCGATCGAATTAACGAGTATGGGGGTGAGCAATGGTAAATCCAGAACTACCCCTCAATGAATGGCTCAACAGCGGCTCCGACCCCGACATCTTCGCCCTCAACGTCCGCGTCCTCACAGGGGACACCCCCTACGCCTACCTCCTCTACGAAATTGAAGCCGCCTCCGGCAAAGTCCACCCCGACGCTCAATGGCGGTGGGCCAGAAAAAAATACCGCCACATCGAAGCTGGCGGCTGGTGGTGTAGTGGACTCGACCCCCTCAACAACTGGCAACCCATGCTGTGGGGCTGCTTCAAACCCAACAGTCCACGCCAAGCCTTTGACCCCAAAGGCAAGCTCAAACCCATCAAATACGAGCATCCGCCCAAAACGCCCACCAGAGCTTTCTTCCTGCAAGTTCCAGACCGTATTTGGGAGAAAGTCTCCCAACGCTATGGCGTCCCCATCACCGAACAAGACCGACAACACGGCTTCTGGTACTGGGTGCGGGCCAATAACATTCCCGTTATCATCGTCGAAGGCGCTAAAAAAGCAGGGTGTCTGCTCACCTTGGGCTACGTCGCCATTGCCCTCCCCGGCGTCACAATGGGCGTCAGAACCAAAAACGAGTCAGGGCAGAAGTGCAACCCCTATCTCATCCCGGAACTGCAACACTTCGCCACAGCAAGACGGGAAATCTACATCTGCTTCGACCATGACACCAAACGCCAAACCATCCAGAACGTCAACCGGGAAATTGACAAGCTGGGCCAGTGCTTCAGTGCTGCCAAGTGTCAGGTGAAAGTCATCAGTCTGCCCGGGCCTGAAAAAGGCGTCGATGATTTCGTGGTAGCCCGTGCAAGAGGTTTCGGAGCAGGGGAGCAGGGGAGCAGGGGAGAAAATACAGAAAATACAATTAATTCTTACTCATCCTCCCCATCTCTCCCATCTGGGGGTGAGGATGCGTTCAGTGGCATCTACGAGGCCGCACAAGCCTTCTCATTTTGGCAAACTAGGCAATCATGGCAACTAAGCTATCCGGCGGCTTTAAGGCTCTGCCAGCGCTATCTGGGAGAAATACCCTATCCGGAGTCGGGTTTGGTGGGCATCAAATCGCCCAAAGGTACTGGTAAAACCCAAGCCCTGATTGAGTTAGTACGAGATGCCCTTGACACGGGTTCCCGTCGCGTGTTGATAATTACCCACAGGATTCAACTGGGCAGAGCGATCTGTGCCGCCTTGGGAGTCAACTACATCGACGAAACCAAAGACTCGGCAGTAGGTAAACTGTTCGGATACGGCCTTTGCATCGATAGCCTGCATCCCCTATCTCAAGCCCAATTCAATCCAGAAAACTGGGAAGGTGCGATCGTCATCATCGATGAGTGCGAACAAGTCATCTGGCACGCCCTGAACTCTAGCACCTGCTACGAGAACCGGGTGTCTATTTTGCAAACTTTCCAAGAACTGATCCACAACGTCTTGACCAGCGGGGGCTTAGTCGTTGCCCAAGATGCGGACTTATCCGACTTGTCGATCGACTACCTCAAAGCTTTAGCAGGCATCCAGATCGAACCTTGGATTGCAGTCAACGAATGGAAACCAACCAAGGGACGGGACGTAACTTTCTTCGCCACTAGCGACCCGGCACCGCTGTTTGCCCAGATGGAGAGAATTTTATCTCAAGATGTCACTTGTTGCGATATCGACAGCCGCGCCGAATGTTGTCCCATTCAGCGGCAGCGCACTCCCATCATGGTGGTGGAAGATTCCCAAAAAGTCAAAGGTAAGTGGTCTTGTACCAACTTGGAAATCCAACTGAAAAAACGATTTCCTTCTAAAAGAATTCTCAGAATTGATAGCGAGTCAGTAGCCAACCCCAACCATCCAGCTTATGGCTGCGTGGAGAAAATTAATACCATCATCCAAAATTACGATATTATCATTGCCAGTCCTACTATTGGCACCGGAGTTAGTATTAACATTCGGGGTTATTTTGTCGCCGTTTTCGGTATTTTCAAAGGAGCGATCGCGGTTAACGATGCTTTGCAAGCTTTGGCGCGGATCCGAGATGAAAATGTGCCTTGGTTTGTTTGGACTAAACAGTTTGGAATGGGTAAAATTGGCAACGGTAGCGCTAGTTATCGAGCGATTCTAAAATCTCAACAGAAAGTCATCAAAACTAATCTGCATTTGTTGCAAGACGTAAACTTTGATATTGATTCTGCCTCCGATCCAGTTCACTTGCGAACTTGGGCAAAGATGGGGGCGAGAATTAATGCTGGTATGTGGGATTATCGGAA
Organism: Aerosakkonema sp. BLCC-F183; assembly: GCF_041929145.1. Classification (NCBI taxonomy): domain Bacteria; kingdom Bacillati; phylum Cyanobacteriota; class Cyanophyceae; order Aerosakkonematales; family Aerosakkonemataceae; genus Aerosakkonema; species Aerosakkonema sp. BLCC-F183. The sequence goes on from NZ_JBHFNU010000065.1 coordinate 11,825, forward strand.
GATTATTTGGGAGCTTATTCAAGCTGAAGGGCATCGGGTGGAACTGTGTCGGGAGAATGAATTGCAGCAAGAGATTGAGATTTTGCAAATGCTAGAAATAGCTGCGAATAATGCTGAAGATTATTCGCTATCGGATGAATTATCCGAGCAAATCGTCAAACTAGAAGAAGAATTAGAGCAACTAGAAACAGCAGCAGCTTGTGTTAGTGAAGAAGCCAAAGTTATCAGACAAGAAAACCGGGTGAATTCGGCAGAATCTATTAGAGATGCTGAGAAGATTAACAAGTCTGAATACCTTTTATTGAAAGACAAACGTTCTAAAACGCCGGAGGAAATAAACGCCGTTCGCAAATATCAACTAGAGGAAACTTATGGAGTGACAGTTACTCCGGAATTGGTACTAAAGGACGAGGATGGCTGGCTGCCCAAAATCCGCCTCCATTATTACTTGACTTATGATTCTGAATTTGTCAAGAATCGGGATAAAAACCACTTAACAGGACATCGGGAAAGGGGGAATGGGAAAGTTTGTCCGCAGGACTTGCGATTTATTACGGCACAAGTAGAAGCGCTTAAGAAATTGGGAATAACTTACTTTTTCAACTCTGAGCTTGAGTTTAGAGGAATTGACGAAGAGGTAATTGCGTTTGCCGAAAGGGTGAAGCATTACAGCCAGGATGTTCGGGACTTTTTGGGCATAAATATCAATCCCAAAGCACCACCAATGGAGGTGGTGCAATATATCCTGGGTGTGAAGCTAGGGTTTACTCTCAAGCACATTGGTTTTGAACGAATAGAGGAACGTGACGCCTCTGGGAGAAGGAAGCGGGTGAGGGTTTATCAGTTCCAGTTTCCTGATGATGACAGAGAGGCGATTTTTTCGGCTTGGGAGATGCGGGATGTTGAAGCTGTGGAAAGGGTAGCTGTTGAGGCTGCGAGTGTACATAGTGGATCGGGGTCTGATAAATATATAGAGATATCAGGGGGTGTGCCACAGGAGAGCGATCCACCAGCTGCTTTCGCCCAAGTACAGGGCGTGGAAGATGAACCATTGGAAGCGACACCACCAACAGAAGGACAGGGAGAGTCGGAAGATATCGCTGCCCCAACAGCACCCGAAACAGCACCCGAATGGCTGAAAGTTGGCTCGGTGGTGAGGTTTTGTGGAGAGGTTCAGAAATATGTGGTGAAAGCTGTCTCAGGTACTCAAGTGATGGTGCGATCGCTCTTTTCTGGACTATTTACCCATACTTCCGTACACCGCTTGGAACTTGCTGATGGGGGGACAGGATGACGAGTGGCGAGCGGTCCAAGAAAATCAGCTGCCCGAATATTTGAGCAGCAAGGCTAGGAATTTGTTATGAGCACCGATGAAATGATTAGACAAGAACCACTGCTAAGTAATATTAAACTTTTGTGTCGGTATGCTGTGGGTTCGCAGACTAAGTGAAATTTTTTCAACGAAATTCCGGTACTTCCAGGGCTTCATGTTGCAGACTAAATGAAATTTTTCGCCGAGTGATTAAAATTTCCCTACCAAAATCGCAGACAAGCGTAAAATTTTCCGCTTTCTAGAAGCCGAAGAGCTATAAGCCTTACATTGTAAGGCTTATAGCTCTTAATCAGTTCCCTTGCCACGTTTGGCGATCGCAAGAAAAGCTACCTACAGCTGCGTTGTACTCAAGTACTGGTTTCACTTAGTCCGCACAAATTTCACTTAGTCCGCACAAATTTCATTTTGTCTGCGAACCACAATGCACTGATTCCTTTACCGCTCCACAGTTTGTCTGCGAAACGGCAAAAGTATAGATTTTGCTAGATAACATCTAGCTTTTTTAGGTAAAGTTTGCCAAAATGTCTATATATTATCTGGTGCCATAGGCGGCATAAATTGTGACGCCTTAACCCAAAAAGTGACAGGCATATAGACAATGGCTAAGAAAAAATTGGCAACATTTCGCATTGATGGTGACGAATGGGAAGCTTTTCAGCAGTGGGCAAAACGCAGCGGTACAAACGCTTCAGCTTTATTGGTTGATTACATTGAGCAATGTCTAGATAGACCACCTACCAAAATCTCAATACTCTCCCAGAATGAAATAACTAACAATATAGATGCTCGTATAGATACTATAGAGAAAAGATTAAAGGTGCTGGAAGAATCGATAGAGGAACGGATTGAGAAATTTATAAAACGACAAATGGCTAATATCCAGTCAGAAGTTGTACATCCAGAAAACGAGGTTTGAGCTTCGGTTAAATAGCTGTCTTAAAAGTTACCAGTAATACCTACTTAAGAAGTATCCAACTTAAAGATCCTGTTTGGGGTAAACCAGGTATAAAGTTTGAGTATGCCAAGGGGTTTAATATTGGTTTTATGCTCTTGTTAGCGCCAATTAGAAAGGTATACGTCAAGAGCTTGTTCCCTATTAAAACCTAAAATATCTATTTTTTGTTTCCAGAAAATTTATGAGAAAAGTAACTAATTTTTTAAGTTACAAAATTGGAACTCAAAATTAATGTATAAGTATAAAATTATACATTAATTTTATAACTACTGAGGTTTGACGACAACACGGGTTTAGGGAAAAACTTAGTGAAGTAGCTCCAGAACTGCTTGGGAAACTCGGAAAAGTTTAACTAGCTTAGACTTTATTTATAGGGATTTTTTAGGAATTAATAACCTTGGCCAAAAAATATGTGTTTCTGTACCAGCTAACAGGTTTTCATTTTGACAATAAATATCTACAGCCAATACCACAAGCGTCGTTCGAGCTTCAAGCGATATGCCTACAGCAGGCTGCGCGAACGCACTCATTTTTTGGCCGCTTAAAAAGTTATTTGTCTGATATTATACAACAAGGGAGAGTGGGTGTCAAATGTCGCTAACAAAATTAACGACTCAATTACCTCAATTAAGTGTAGTTAACCAAAGGCTGAAGGCTCTTAAAATTGGCGTAACTATTTTACAAAAAGGTAATCGATTATATTTACGAGGAACCTTGCCACCCCGCCCTGGTAGCGACAAAGGTAAACCGCATCAACAAGAAATTGCTTTGGGGATTGAAGCGACAATTGAAGGGATAAGAACTGCGGAGAAAGAAGCGCGGAAAGTGGGAGGCTTGCTGGCAGTAGGGGAGTTTGATTGGTTGCCTTATTTACGCCATCGGGTCATCGGTCAAGACAACAAAAGGATTGGGGATTGGGTGGAAGAGTTAGAAAAAGATTATTTTATGCGGCGGGCTAAAAATCCTCAATCGCTCTCGACTTGGCAAACTAATTATATGGAAGTGTTTAGTCGGTTGCCGACTGAAGAATTGCTTTCTAAAGATGTACTGATGCAGGCGATTAAAGGGACGCAACCAGATACTCGAATGCGCCAGAAAACTTGTTTTGCTTTGCGTCAGTTGGTGGAAATAGCTAATTTTGATTTTGATGCGAAAAGGTTTAGCGGAAATTATTCTCCAACGAAAGTTAGTAAGCGCTCGCTACCTAGTGATGAAGCTATAGCGATTTGGTGGTCAAAAATTTCTCATCCAGCATGGCGGTGGTGTTTTGGGATGTTGGCGACTTACGGGCTGCGACCGCATGAGGTGTTTCATCTGGACTTGAAGAATTTTCAGGAAGGGACTGGGATTGTGAGGGTGTTGGAAGGAAAGACTGGGGAAAGGAGAATTTGGCCTTTGCATCCGGAGTGGGTGGAGGCTTGGTCGCTGTTGGATGTTTTAGTACCGTCTTGTACGGGAAGAAATAATAAGGAGTTGGGACAAAGGGTGTCGCAATATTTCCGGCGGCAGGGTGTATCCTTTCGTCCTTACGATTTGCGCCATGCTTGGGCGATTCGGAGTATGGAGTATGGGTTGGAGGTATCGCTGGCGGCGTCTCAGATGGGGCATTCGGTGGCGATACATATTGAGACGTATCATGCTTGGTTGGACGAACACCACCAGCAGCAGGCGTTTGAGAGGTTACTGAATAATCCATCTCGACCTGTTGCTCCTTTTCATCATAGCGATCGGGTTTAGTAAGTAGAAGAGTCTGACAAATCAGGGTAATTTAGTCAGAATTTTTGAGTTCATTGTACAGACGTAATCTATACATTACCGACTAATACTTACTAAGCTCAAGCATTCGCACTCGCTTTCCACACACCGTAAATATCGACAAACTGCGTAATCCGAAAACGCCTCTCATCACTCGCCACCTCTTGAGAGAAAAAGGTTTGAGCGATTTCCTCCATAATTGCTTGCGATTGGCGGTGCAACTGCATTTGGGGGAGTTCTTCTTTCTCTAATGCTGCCTGGACAACTTTAAGCTGTAATTCGTAATCAGCCTGCTGTTGCTGATAAGACAGCAATTGTTCCTCATATTGCTCCAAAGCTTCTTTAGCTTTCAAAGCATCATGCCCAGGCTTAGCGGTGAGGAGTTTGTTCTCCCATTCTTCCCGGTGGCCAGATGGCCCAGTTGGTTGAGGTGGTATTTGAGGTATTGGTTCTGGTTCGGTTGCTACTGCCCAAAATAATGGAGTTGAATGGAAAGTTTCGCGGATCGCTTTCTGGTATAACAGTGCTGTGCCACCACCGATAATTAACTCATCCACATTACCTACTAGGGGTTTGGCCCAGGCAGCAATTTGCTGCCAGCGATTTTTTTGAGCAGAAGCGATCGCTTTTACCAAACGAGTCAGTTCGGCTCGCTTACTTTTCCCGCAAGTCATCGCTAATGCTTGAATATGGGGGTTATTTGGTGAAATGTCATCAATGGCTTTGTAAATTGCCTCGGTGAGGGCAGCAGCACTTTGCCCTAAACTGGAATCAATTACAGTTTGAATTATCTGGTAAAAGCCCAGGTTGTTGGTGTAGCCGCTGGGAGTGCTGCGATCGTACAGCAAGATGCTAGTGTTTCGATGTCCCAACATCAGAGCGGCAATTTTGCTATTACTCAGCCAATCTTGTCGAGCGTGCTGTTGCAGATATCTCAACATAATCAAGCCAGCACCTTCTGGTTTGCAACCAAAATTAACCAGAGTGACTTCGTAATTTTCTCCTCTAAACTCGAAATTAGACAGCGCCTTTTTCAAATCAGCCTGAAAATTATTACCGGCATCTTTGACAAACTGATATTCGGGAAAGGGAAGCAATAAAGTTAGTTCGACTGCAAACTTTGTTGGTAACTCATATTTTTGCTTAATGATACCCACAACTGCCAGCAGTTTAGGAATAGCAGTATTCTGCTTTGGCTGTTTAAGTTCAGTAGAGCTAGTGGCATCGGTAGCGTAATGTTGGGCCAGCCTACCTACTGTATAATAGCATCTACCCAGCCGAACAATAGCATCAGCTTCAGGAGATATGTTCAACATCTCCACAGTCCGGTTTGATACCAACCAATCATCGAGTTTGATTACTCGTGAAGGCATGATGATTGGTAGTGGTGATTTCTTGGGTATCTCGGCCAAAATTTTGAGCGTGCTTCCACCTAAGTCAGCCCAAATTTTAACTGTCAGTTCTTCCATAACTTTAGAAAAAGAGTTGTTTTAAAACAAGTCAGCGGCTTTTTTGGGAACTGCCGAAATTTGTCTGTGTGAGCCAGAAATTGGATCGTCCGGTGCTGCTGTATCTAGGGAAAGCTTAGTCACTTGAGATTTTGGGGAAGCAGCTTTTTGCGGGACTTCGATGTGGGCGGTTATTACCGTTTCTTGTTCGAGGACTACTCGCCTGATTAAATTAATTTGTTTTTCGAGTTCTCCAATTGCTTCAAAGCAAGCCAGTGACAGTGCTTCACCTTCTACCCCTTGCGCTGCTAAACCGAACGGCAACCAATGAGCCAGCATCGTCTGCACGAAGAGATCTCTGGCTGCTTTTGATGAAGGATGATTTTTCATGTAGGAAAGAGCTATTCCTTCCCTTGTCGTTGCAGCGAATCGCAATCTCATATCGTAGATTACCAAGTCGGATTTTTTAGGCATAATTACTTAGACAAGTTAGGGGGCAAATAAGGAGATTTAAGCCCGCTTTCAGTACATTTTGTCCGGTATAAATGTACTGACTTTTTGACAGTACGCCCAAAATTGGAGCTTTCCTATCTCCCGATCTACTCCATTTATGCCGTTAAAAATGTACTGAAAACCTCTGCCAAAAGCTACGACCCGTCAGAGATAGAAACTGTTACCGGAGTAAGGTTAAGCGTATTTCTTTGGTAGCAGCAAGCTAAGTCGATATTTAAATTTCTTTTCCTATCCCTTGATAGAAGAAGATGGCCCAAATTAGGCGGCACGATCGGAAATTATGCAGATTTAGTTCCCGCTCATGCAAGCAAAGAAACGTACCGAATATATTGCAATACTGCTCACGCAAGAGGAGAAACTGGCATGGCAACATAAAGCTGACTCTCATAACATGACTCTCTCTGCTTACATTCGTCACTGTGTTGAGCGTCGAACCTCTTCTACGCCCATCCCAGAAATCAACCGACTAACTTACCACCAACTAAGTAAAATCGCAGTCAGCTTATCCCATGCGACGAAGCGAATGAATGCTGCTAAAAGTACTGGAGAAAACTTACCATCTCTTGATGAGGTGGCGCGAACTACTACAGATACTCTACAAGTTGTCCGCTACGTTCAATGCCAACTGTTGGGTTTGGTACCGGAGGAAGAAATACCATGATCGGTAAAGCTACTAAAGGTGCTGACTTCAGGGGATTGTTACGCTACATCTTTAGCAAAGAACGATCGCAACTGTTAGGCGGCAACTTGGGACAGCAGAGTATTTTGGGGATGCAGCAGGAATTTGAAGCGATCGCGCAGCTCAATCATCGCGTCCGTTATCCTGTCTTACATCTGTCACTGTCTCCTCACCCAGACGATCGACTTTCTGACGATCGCGCATTTGATTTAATTGACAATATGGTTAACCGTTGCGGGTATGGGGATTGTCAGTGGGTCGCCGCCCGTCACGATGATACGATTACACCTGTTGGGAAACCGCGCCCTCATTACCATGTCATCATTAATCGAGTACGCTTAACTGATTGTCGGGTAGTGTCAGCTTGGAAAGATTGGCAGCGGTACGAAATAGTGCTGCAAGAATTGCGAGAAGAATATAGCCTGACTGGGGTTATTGATAGCAGAGATTCTCCCAGGAGAGAATTAACAACAGCACAAGTGCGAAGAACTAGGTACTCACAACAAGAATTGGATGATGCTCACTATTTTAGGAAAATAGATTCTGCTGTTGGTGTGCGAGTGCAACTTCAGAATGCGATCGACTCTGCAATTACAATAGCTCAAGAGGTGACAAGTCTCAGTAAAACGCTTTCCACTGCTGGCGTTACTACTGTGGTTACTTCGCGGGGCGTCAAGTTTGAAAAAGATGGTGTGTGGTTTGCTGGTTATCAGCTGGGGAAAGCTTATACTTTGAAAAACTTGGAGCGGCGTTTGTCCCAACAGAATTTTGTCAGAGCGATCGCTCCCATTATCGCAGCTTGTCTAGCCAACCAAACACGATTGGTAGGTAAACACCATACCGCTTATTGGGAAGACGACCAATTGGTGTTGATCGATCGCCAACGTTCTACGATTAAGATGAGGGCTGTCAATAGCGATGGGTACTGGACATCTGTAGGACTTCCTAAGCTGACTGATAGCGATGTCCGGCACTTTTTGGAAATTGATTCCAGACGTAGACACGTAGCCCAAGAAGCTAAAAAGCAGCGCCAGAAGGAACAAACTGAGGTAGAGTTTTGAAGCCCAATACCGTAACCCAGCCATCATTATAGATGTTGGCATGACCTGTGTAGTGCTGCAATCGCCTTTGATATTGACTTTACAGCCTTTTTCATCGGAGTGAGGTACACAGATCCCTGACAACTCCTGCGAAGTAGGGGATCTGGGGTGTACTTCATACGACTGCAAGCCGGTGTATTGAGCTGTTGTTGACTTTTAATAAAACATTTGTACTACTTTTTCTGAGAAAGCATTTATACTGTAGAACGAAGGCTCATACTTGCGATCGCTATGCCATTTCCTCTTCCCCAGCAGGTTCTTAGCCGACTGGCTGTTGGATTAATAGAAACTCGAAGACAGGTTGTTGAAGGCACAGCCAATCCTATCACTATGCCACATCCTCAACTAAAAGTAGGATTGGAGCAACTGTGTGCTTTATGCATTAGCCAAGGTGTTAGACCTCCCAGTCACCATCAGGAATATGTGCAATGGCTGCATAAACCAGTAGAAGATTGGCCTGTTCTTGGGTCTACAATGCCTTCTGGCAAACTGTTCGGCAGCCTTCTATTCTCTGGAATACCTACTGACTTTGCCTATGATCTCGCAGCTAGGGTGTCGGGTGAGGACACTGAAACGGAGATTCAAGATCTGCCCTTTAAGGATGTGCTTAACTATTGCAAAGCAGAGCGGAGGGAGGAAGAATACACGGGGGCTCGACTGTTTATTGTTGAGCATCCTTATCTTATAGAAGGGAAGCAGCTTATCTACGACCATATGGAATGGGAGTCAACACTCTGCGAGCTACTGTCTAGTTGTTATGAATTTGTTCCTCCGGCAGCTAGAATCCTCAGAGAAGGTCGAGAGTGGATGGCATTGTGTCCTAGATGTGGATGGCCTTTGGAGTGGATTGGTAGACATCGGGAATACGCCACTTGTTACAGCGACCTCTGCTCCCGTCTATTTCCCAGGCTTCAAATTGATTGCCAGTGGGTTCCCTATAGACCTGGAACTTTGCGAACAACTCCTGGTATTCAAAAGTCTATTGTTGCCCCAGAGCGAAGTCTACTAGCTCTGAAGCAGCAGCTTGATGAAATGGGTGCCAAAACAATTCTTTGGTGTGGTGTAGACAACTATGACTTGTGGGCAGAGTTACCCAATGGTCGTCGCTTAGCTATTGACCTAAAGGACTACTCGAACCCAGCAGATTTAGCTTTGGCTCTCAAGGCGTTCAAGAATTACCCAGAATGGGATGAGGCTTATTACGTAATTCCTGACTATCGTTACAATCCTCAGTATATGCAACGGTTTCAAGCTGTTTGGAAGCAGCGCCAGAACCAAGATGCTTCTCTCAAAAAGATTCAAATTAAATCTGTTCGTCATCTTGTGCAGCACATTAAAAAGAAGCATTCATAATCCCTTTTAAATTCAAACTGCATTAGATAAACCTCTGAATGCTAACAGCTTGCAATCCTCACAAATGTCTCAGATATGCGTAACTGGTCAGACTGGTCAAAACCCCTTATCGAAGAACTTCACGCACTGCTGGTGGATACTTCCATCGCTCTTGATAAATCGGGATGTAAGAAGTTATTTGAAGTTGAACTTGTTATTGCTTTGCATGAACTAATTGCTGCTAATAGTTCTACTTTCCAGTCGGCTCCGTTTCCATTAGCAGATACTTGGTCTTTATTGACAGGTTATGTAACCCCCGAGCTTAATGACGACCCTAAATTTATCCAGTCGGCCCTAATAGTTCGTTGCCGCTGTAACTATATTCGTACTCGTACTGCTTGGAACCATATCCTTGATTGGTACAAAACCCTACCTGAAGTTGTACGAGGATATAAGCTTTTCCCTGATGGCAGCTACACTCGAATCAGCAGTCCTTATGTGCCTCAACGCACTTCAGTAATTGGTGATGCTCTCCACCGCATCCCCGATCGTAAAGAACCTACCGTTCGGCTCGCTAAGGCTGGTAAGGAGTATTTCTTTCACAATGGTAGTGAATATGTCAGTGTAACAATTCCTGACGAAGCGATCGCTGGAATGAAAACAATTCTTGCTCAATCTCCAGCAATTGAGACTCCTCGCGCCAGAAATACCGCTGTTCCTCCTAATACCATCGAAGTCGATCTCGACAGTCTAGCTAACACCGTTCAATACCTTCATCAGCAATTTCCAGAGCAAAACTGGCTAGAAAGGTTTGACAATCTGAAAAATAGTTTCCGCTTGCTTTCTCCTAATTCTACTGGTAATCCTTCTATTATCGAAATCAATCGGCTGTTTCATCTACTTGGCCCAACAGGATCTGGTAAGAGTACATTTCTAACACTGCTAATCACTAATTTATGTCAGCAAGATCGGACTTTCCGTATTGCTGTAATTGCTAACACTGTTACAGATGCTTTGGATTTGTGCAGCGAACTCATTCAAATAGGGATCTCTGCTGCTCCCATCTTGGGCAAAGACCGAGAGAGCCATCAAAGCCAATACGGAATGGCACATCGGCAACAGCTCGCTCCTGGTATTTTATTCGATCCAAATAGTCCAGAAATTGATCAGCCTGCTCTCAAATGGCTTACAGGTGTATGCCCTCTAGCAACTTATAGTAGTGGTGATATTCCACCGGGTCATGAACCCTGTCGCCGACTCATAACTTCAAAAAACTTTCAACGAATTCAAAAGGATTATCGAACAACTCCTAGCTACTATAGCTGCCCACTAATGCCTATCTGTCCGGTTCATCAGTCTAGCCGCGATCTGATCGCTGCTCAAGTCTGGGTTGCCACGCCCGCTTCTCTTCTCTTCACCACCATGCCAACCAGCTTGGTACAGACACGAATGTACGCACTTGAAGCAATTTACCACTGGTGTCATTTAGTTATTGTTGATGAAGTAGATCGGGTGCAATTGAGTATTGAAGAGCATTTTACTCCCACCAACGATCTATGTGGTACTCCCAAGTCTTTAATTGACTCCATTAATCTTCAACTCGCCGAACTCTCTTACCGAAGTGGAAAAATGAGTTTGGCTGATAAACGCTTTCGTGAGCTTAATTTTACAACCAAAGAAGCTAATCGATTATGCGAGCAGTTATTTTCCTTAATTTTGGATTATCCTCATCTAAAAAATTGGGCTAATAAACCTATTTATAGTACGGTTGCCTACGATCGTATTCTGTCTGAGCTAAAAAACTTTTATCCTCAGATTCCCCAAGAACAACTACAGCAACACCTTGTTTTTCTTAAAGACATTTTTAAAAAGTTTCACCGTGAGTTCCCTTCTGCTGGTACATCTTTAAGCCCAGCTACTCAACTTGAGCAGATTGTTTGTCACGTTTTGAATCAGGGAGAACGTTTAATATTAGCCCTACAAAATTGGATTGAGCCTTTTCTACCTTCTCCTCTCCCTGCAACAGAATCAGCCAGAATTTTTTTGGAAAAGTTAGCATTTGCTGTTATTTTGACTGGAGTTGATAAGCTGGTAAACGATATCACTCGCTACTGGATCAATAATGCTCCTGAACTTAAGCCGGAACAAGCATTTGCTAACAATGCTCCTGAAGAATTTACTGATATTGGTATAGAATCCCCTTTAGGAAATATACTAGGATATCAATTTATTGAGCAACCAGCTATTAGCACTAATCAGCCCGTTCAGGGTACATTGCGACATCTTAATTGCTTAAATTTAGGGCGCTTCCTGCTACTGGGTTTCCCCTACCTATATTTGCCTTTAACCGGACAATATGGCCCACATACATTGTTAACTAGCGCTACTTCCTGGGCACCAGAGTCCCCATCATTTCACATTAATATTGCCCCTCATGCAGTTTTAGTACCATCTCAGAAACGTCAAGATGCGATCCGAAACAGCCACTTTAGCGTGTTGACTGTACCCGACGTTCAGGGCAATAAAATTCATGTTAGTGGTTCTGGCATTGGTTCTAACCGATATGAAGCTCTCACTAACCTAATTCGCTATTTGGCTTTGGATAGAAACAACCAACGCTCTCACCTGGAGAATGAGCTGGCTCACTGGAAAGAGGCTGGTAGAGCCAGAGGTATTTTGCTTTTAACAGGTAGCTATGCCGAAGCCCGCTATATCAGTGATTTTTTACAAAGTTTTCATCAGTGGAAGGGGCGAATCAAGTGCTTGCAGAGCGATCGCTCTACGGCTGAGGAAGAATGGCTGTTATCTCGCTCCTTAGTTGAAGAACTGCCCTACCATAATGTTGATATACTTGCGTCCCCTTTGTCTTCGATTCAACGAGCATACAACATTCTCGATCCGGTAACCAAAACAGCGTTTCTGGGTAGCATCTACTTCCTGGTTCGTCCCTATCCTAATCCTACCGATGTCAGCCGACATCTCAAAGCTATCAATAAATGGGCAATTGAAAACTACCTGAGTCCTAATGCAGTTAGACCGTTGCTTGATGGAGGTAATGCTCCTACTGCGATCGGGCAACTTCGGAAAACAGCCCGTGCCTTATGGTACAAGGCACTCCAAACCAGTGGCTTCGAGTCCGCTGCTCTTAACCCACAACAGTGGCAGCAAATTTGTTGGGATCAAATTGTTGCTTTGACTCAGGTGTTAGGACGAGCCTGCCGTGGAGATGTGGAAATGCACGTCTTCTTCTGCGATGCTGCCTTCTACCCGGAAAGTCCCGAACGTAATTTATTGATGGGTTGGAGAGATATTTTAGCTCCTTATTTCCAAGTGGAATCGGGCTTACCAGAATTAGACCGGGAACTTGCCTCCATTCTCTACGGAGCTGTCTACGATCAACTTACTCGTATGCTTAATTGAGGCAATTATGTATAATAAGCAACTTAGCCAAGACCATCAAGACAATTCATCTAGTCAGCAGCAACAAGAAAAATATCCTCCAGTTAACGAACTGCAAGCACTAGGGTGGATAATTGACGGTGCTGACTTGAGTATTTTTGGTAATATTTATACCTTAGAGTTACCTCCGTCTTGGGTTGACTTGCTCAATCCACTGGCACATATTGACGAAACTCCTCCGATTAGAAGTCTCTATGCTGCAATCAAAGGCTGTGCCCCTAATATTACTTATATTTTTCCGGGGTCTTTTAGGAGAGAGCCAAATCAACGTCCCCCATACTGGCTAGCAGCAACTGACCGTAATGGTCTAATTTCTATCTCTCAACTGGGTAGATTAATCCGTACTTGGCTCAGAGAAAATTACGAACATCCAGTTGCCCAAAAGCTTGCCAAGGATATGCAACCAGCATTGGATAGTCTTAAATGGCAACCTCTTGACCTCAACAGCGCTCCTATTAATATCTTGCAATCCCTACTACCGCATCTGGTAGCCCGTTGGCTCACGACTCAAAAATTTCGGCTAGGTTTGCATGACAGCAAGGGACATGAATCCTTATGGAATTTGGTCTATGTTGCTGACCCCGATACTAACGAAGCTACGTTGGTCACTTGGCATCCAGATGATTTTAAGCACCCTAAGTATGCTTGGCAGGGCAAGGTTAGCTTCTATATTCGACTTAGATTAGCGCCCTCGGATGGCAAAACGCCCAATCTCCTACTGATGAAAGCTGGAGTTCGTCGGTATCTTACCCGTCCTCTAGTGGAGTGGGATATAACTAAAAATTGTCACAAAATTCGTTTTCCCAAGGGGCAGCGTAGTAGTGCTTACCTGGCTGTGACTGAAGTAGATTGGATGAAAGAAGAACCTTTGGTAGCAGCAACCACTCCCGACACTACACTGGTCAAGCTCAAACTAGCTCGGCACGATGATTTGCATTGGGAGGGACGGCTGGGTAAAATTTTATCCAACTTTACCAGTATTGAGATTCCTGAACCTCAAGCATTCTTGCAAGCTCCTCTGTCATCTGCCCCTCAACTACTAATCGTTTATCGTAATACCTTCGGTTCCTATGCAGTGAAAGCTGGGATTGAAGCGGCTGACCGCTATGAATTGTTTAAGCGGATCTCGAGGATGATGCCTGTCGGTATCAAAGAGGCTCCCATTATCGATCGTATAGATATCAAACGCCAGTCTAAGAAGCGGTTAACATCTAGAACTCGTCCTCTCGTTATCCCACCTAGTACATCTTCATCAACGTATCACATTCAGATTGCTTGCACTCAGAAAGAAATTTTTGTGAATGCTTTACGGGAAATTTTGAGTAGCAAAAAAACGAAAGGGAAGCTCACTCAAGTTGATGAACGCTCTTGGGATTTTACCAATCAACTTGGACAATGCTACCGAGTCAACATTTCTTTAGACTCTTTACCAGAGGAACACATTGCTTCTTTATATCTACAGAATAAGTACAGTAAAGGTATAGCTGCTGCTGCTAACCAAAGTCGTGCCAGTCGGATTGAAGCCGATCTCAAGAAGTCATCTCCTTTGACTAATACTAAGCACGGCATTATTGTCGAATTGTTGGACTACCGTAAAGTTAAAAGTAAGGAACGCCTCAAAGATCCTAAACCTGGCATTCGTTGGGGTTATGCTTACAATGGGACACTTTTACAGTTCTTCGCCCCCAACGAACAGATTACCGAAATTGGACTTCACAAAAAGTGCTTGAACACAACACTAGATTTATTACGACAACTTAATTTTCCTTTGGGAATCCCATTTTATACGGGACTCTACAACACCCAATTGCCCGATCGATTAGACATTTTAGGAATCTACATTATTCGTCTCAATGCGCGTAACTTTAAGGAAGATAATGTCAATCTTCCAATTGTAATTCTGCTCGATGGTGACTATCTATGCAGTCAGGTAGAAGTTTATTTACCTAGCGAACACGGACCTATCCGGTTACCTTACAATGAGGCATTGCTACAAATCGCTAATCTTGAGCGCCACCATTCCCTGAAGTACGATAGCGATCAGATCCTTAACTTCATAGAATGCGTTTTTCGAGACTATCCAATCAAGCGGCCTACGCTACTGATGTTTGACGATCAAAACATTCGTAAGGATTTGCCTGACTTATGTCAGACACCGGGCAACCCTACCCAAAATGACTGGCATACAAACTTACTTCCTATGAAGGGTTTGAGCCAGATAAGAGTTGCGAGGCTTCGCTACTCATCTAATAATCTAGTCAGTGATTTATGTCCTTTATCTAATTTCAACCGTTATTCTGGGCTATACCATAACCCAGATTTCAGTACTGCTGTATTCTCTATTGGACGTTCTCCCCAGTCCGCCAAACGCCCAACTGCATCCCGCAAACGCGATCGGATGACAAAACCTGGCTGGAACCAATCTGTTTTAGAAATTCAATGGCTTTGCTTGCAACCAGGTGATAACTTCGTTGACTGGTCAGTAGCTGTTCATCGTCTGCGTGAATCTTCTCCTTTCCTAGATCTAGAAATAACGACTGCTTTTCCTCAACCTCTGCATCAGGCTACGCACTTTCGAGACTACATTACACGCTTGGAAACTGAAAGCGAAGAGAACAGTGAAGATTTAGAAATAGAGTTTGACGACAATGAGGCAGAAGATGAAGTTATTTCATCTTCCATAGAGCAATTGAGACTATTTTAACCCTTGAGAAGTTTACTTTTATAGCGCTGCGTGCTGGTGTAGTTACAACTTACAATACGCTCAGCACAGCTTAAAGGAGATGCACGTTATGGCGATCGCGTAAGCGTGAAGATCTACGTGTACGCGCTCTTGATCTGATCGGGAGTGGAGTATCAATCAGTAAAGTAAGCCGGATACTGAAAATTAGCTGTCCAACACTCTATAGGCTAGGTGTGTCAACAAGTGCTACTTGGACTTAAATATTTATTTGCTAAATTTGACTATCTTCCAGTTAATCGTTTGTACTCAGCCCTAGCTTTTCTCCAAGCTCTTGACCCCATCTTTTCAACACCTTTAATATCGCGCCAAACAGATGGTAAAATCACCGAAAGGGCAAATTTCCCACTAGCCCAAAATTCGTGAATCTGCTCAAGCCTGCTAGCATCGTCAACTACTGATTTCCCAATATTATCTGCTTGACTATCCGCTCCAATAGCGTCAGATACAGCAGGGTCTATTGGGGCGTAATCAGGTATCGGCGAACTGCTGAAAGCCTTGTGGGGATTACTATCCATTCCAGTATCCGCCTCACTATCCACTCTCGTGCTATCCGTTCCACTATCCACTGGTCGGATACTCGAACCGTTCAAATACACTCCTCGATTTCTCCCATTATTCCTCAAACCTGGAACTAACTTAATAGTCAGAGGTAACTGTTTAATTGGCTGCAAGTTAAGCGGCGGATTTCCATCTTTAACTTCCGGGTATTCATGGTGAGTCGGATGGCGCATCTTCTTATCACCAATTGCCCCAGTAGCCAAACAAATATAACGGTTATCCATGACCTCACAAGCCCACTGATAAAGGTCTTTCCTCTTACTATCAGCCATCTGCTTGTTATTGGTTTGAACGTAATGACGCGCTGCATCGTTAAACAAAAGAGAGACAAAGCAATTGCGGTAAAATCCATCAATTCCCAGCGCTTTCACATTAAAAGAATGATTCATCCCAATAAAATTTATGTATTTCTTTCGACCGCCAGTACCAAAAGCACGATAAGTGTTGATGATAAACTCAACAGCCTCTTTCCCCTTCCCCCTTTTCTCCTCATCCAAAATTGCCTTAATCTCATCTAAAGTTTCAGCAATTTCATCAAAGAATATAATCAACCGATTAACCTTTGTGCCTGGTTTCCGACTGTTGTATTCTTCCCTCAGCAATTTGAATTGTTCGTAGATAGCAATGGGTTCATCGATGACTAAAACCCCAGCATCATCCCAGTTTTTTGAGTGATGCTTATCCAGGGCAATCATCATAGCACCGTGAGGGTCGATTAAATCATTTATAGCCTTTTCAGTTAGTTCCTGCTCGATAATACTTTGAGCTACATACAAACCCCCGGTTGTTTTAGCCGAACCCGGTTCACCTATTAAAAAGTAACCTAAGTTTTTCCCAACGGTAGCCTCAACCCTTATTAAAGACTTTTCAAAAGCCTTCCGTTGGGCTGCTACTTTTTTTCTTTTTCAGCCAATGACTCACCCTTGGGATTGTAAATAATGCGGATGGCGGCATCTTTATGCTCAATTGAGATACTGCCTGAATTGTTAAATAAGCCCTCAATCTGAGAGATAAACTTATCCTTTTCCTTAGAATGACAAACTGGATAGTAGAATTTCGGGTCTTTGGGATAGAGCAAGAATATTTCTCGCTCCAAGTCGCACATGGGTTCCTCTCTATTACAATCTAACACTATCCCTTCTCTCCAAAAAACGCGCTGAATCAGCTTACACCGTTGGTCAATACTTCTCTCACCCTTGGGTGGAATGGGATAATTAGCCTCATATAATTGCTGTTCGAGTCTTTGAATTTTTTGCTCCCTGAGAGCGATTTGGCTTTCTAAACCAGATTTCATCATATCAAACTGATTTTCAAAATCAGCTTTCATCAATTCAGCCTGTTTTTTGAAGTTTTCAGTAGCCTTAGCTATTTTGGCATCAGCAATAGCAGAAACGTCTTTTTCCCTTTGGGATACAATATCCTCTCTCTGCTTTAAATTCTCTTCCCGTTTTCGGCAACGTTCCTCAAATAATCTCAACCGTTCAGTAAATTCAGCATCTCTCCGGCGGCATTGCTCCTCATATTGGTCAACACGCTGACGATGAAAACGCAATTGTTCCATTGCCTCATCTATCATCCGCTGCTGCTCTTTCAATTGGTTATCTCTCCAGCCCCGTTTTTCTTCTTCCAAACGCTTTTTTTCCTGCTCGAGTTTAGATGGAGTTGTCATGTCAGATAGCAGTTTGAACCCAGCAATGGTTCCACTTAATACGATAAATGGGCGTAGAGTTTTTAGCCAAGGTTGCTGGTAGTAAATACTGCCCATTGTTACCAAACCAGCAGCAAAAAAGCCAATCAATACTCCTTTCTTTTGCGTTGTTGATAGCGGTGGGTTTTCCCACACAATTTCCAGTTCCGGCATTTCTGGAAACTTGAGCCAGCCTTTTTCTTTAGGTTTTTCGATTAGAGCCATGTACCGATTAATCCTCCAATTACAAGAGCTAAAGCACAGAATTGGCAATGCTTTTCCCATTCTTCTCTTGCTGCCCAATAGCAGAAAGTTGAGATAGCCACAATCATGGCGAGAGCTAATACAATCCCTCCCCAAAGTTCATCAAGAGGTGTAATAGCTTTAAGGATAATAGATGAATAAAATGCTCCTAATCCTGCAAAGCATAAAAATTGTAGTGGACGGTAAAAAAAAGGTAAGCGAGGTTTTTCAAACATTTAGCAGCGTTCCTTTCAGGGTAAATAGGCTGAACTTCCACCTCCGCCATAGAGCATCACCCGCTCATGGCGCACGTCTTCAAATAAGTTTTCGATATTGATAGTTTTAAGTTGGAGTTGGGCAGCGTATTCTTGCTGCTGTAATACTCTAGAAGCTTCATCAAAACCGAGCTTATCTTGCATACTTCCTAGCTTCACAGTATCAAGTGCATTAGTAATTTCAGCTTGCTGAATTTTGATATTGTCATTTTGTAATCCCATTTGTTCGATCTGTAGTTTAGCTTCGGCTCGTTCTAGCTTCACAAAATCCTGCCGCAATCCCACCTGTTCAATTTGTAGTTGCAGTTCTAGCCGTTGAGTCTTCACATCGTCAATGGCTTCTTTAAGTTGATTTTGAATCATTTTCGCCACGTCATTTTCTCCGGTAAATTTTTGTTTTAACAAGTCAGAAGACAGAAGGTGCTAAGTATCAAAAAGTAATTCGTTGGCAATCGGTAATAGGGTAATTGTTTAGAAGATGAGTTACCAATTGCCAATAACCAAGAACGGCTTGAATTAAGTTGCTACTCCAGATAGCGAGTTACGCATTCTTTAAACGCTTGTTTTTTAGATTTCTCAAGCGCTAGTTCTGTCTTAGTTTTCGCTAATTCAGCCGCTACAGATTCATTGTGCCAGTCAAAAATTTTAGCGGTAATGAATCCCCCTAATATTAGGCAAATAATTGCCAGTAAAATAATTGCGGGATTGTTCAAGTTGCTATATGAAGAAGGTGCTGGCTGACTTGATGCCCCATACTGTTCGCGATAATAAAGTTCGCGGGATGCTAAAAAGCCGTTAGCATCTGTTGATATGGGAATATTCAGCGTATCGGGAGTTGACTGTTTGTATTTGTCTAAGTTCATTGTTCCTATCTCAAGTAAGTTTTTGGTTTCACTCCTCTAGCTGTTAACAACTAAGGAGTAGCAGTCCTTATTTCTGGTTGCTGTGGAGAGTTGTATCAAGCATTGCTGCTAGCCTCCATAGCGTAAGTAGGTGATGAGTGCTTCGCACAAAGCCAGAAGGTTGCGATCGCTCAACCCCTCAAGTAACTCCAAACAGTAGCGGCTATCCTCTCCAACCTCGTTATGCAACTCAAAATCACGCAGACAGCTATCCAAGGTGTAGCGATCGCTTGGTACTCTTTCTCGATAGCTCAAAGTACCGCTGATGACAGTGAGTAAATACCATTTATCTTGTCGAGGTAATTTCTCAAGATTTGCACCATATCGGGCTTCTAAACGCTCCCGAACCTCGTTGTGGGTGACGTAATCACTTAGAGGATTCATTGCTGTTCCTCCCTAGCTGTTGCAGCAGTGAGATTACGTCCTCCAGCTAGCGATTTAGCTGGTAATTTTGTCATAATTAAAAATCTCCTAAATTTTTACTGGGAGCGAGTGCCAAATCAATTCAAAATTCAAAATGCAGAATTCAAAATCCAATCTATTGAATTTTTAATTGGACATTTTGAATGCAAAAAAGCTTACGGTAAATTCGAGCGTTCTTGGAATGTTTGACGGATATGAACTGTTACCTGGAAACTTATAATCACCACAAAAGCCAAACCGACAGTAATTCCTAACAACATTAATGGTGTTAGCTTAAGTAAAATTTTTTCACCTTTGGTTGGCTTTTTGGCATTAAGATCACTGGCCGATTCTAAGGCTGTAGATGGCGGTGTTATTCCTCTTCTTTTTCCCCAGCAGCTTGATGCTCTGGCGATTTGTTTGAGTTGGAGTCGTCGGCGCGATCGGGCAAATATCCCTCGTAACCTTTCGCGCTCTGCATCTGAAAAAAAGTAGCTTGCTCCAACACATTTTCTAGTTGGTCAATCCAGAGAGAGTTGTTAGATTGTTGAGTTGTAACGCCGTAATAAAACTCACGGCTTTTTTCAACAATCGGGTCATTTTGGACTTGCTCGGTAGCTCTCAATGCACCACGCAATACCCAAAAAAGAGATTCATCTTTAACGGCAGCTTGATGAGCGCTAGAACTAACAGCTTCCATTCCCATACGATCGCGTGCAACTGCTGCCATTTCTGCGGCAGCAGCAGCTTTTTGGGATAGCTGCTCTAATTGCAGTTCGGTGTTAGATTTAGCGTGTCCGTTGCCGTTACTTTCAGCCTGGAAGCTGAGTCGTTTGGCAAGTTCTAGCCGTGCCTGTTTGATGGCTTGGGCATAGTTTTTGGTTTGCTGCCAGTAAGGAACAGCCAAACATAGTAATTCGGTATCGGCATCTGGCAATGATTCTGAGGAAGTACCTGGGAGCGGGCGTTCTGCTACTTTGAGAAGTTCTTTCAACGGGGTAAGAGCAGGAAGTTTGAATTGTTCTTTGAGGTTTTTAAGTGTGGCCATAAAGTTAGAATTTGGGTGAAAGGAGTCAGTTGTCTTGTGGAGTTAGTATGGGTTTTAAGCTTGGTTTTGTCGGTAGAGACATCCAGTAGACCAATTCAAAATTCAAAATGCAAAATTCAAAATGAAGAAATGCAATGGTGGCAAGCAATTTGGCTATTGACGTTTAAAAGCCAGCTTAGGAGTGGCTATTGTTGTGGTTGATTGTTTGGTTAACAGGGTCTCATGCCTAACATCAGCGTTTGCCAGTCCCAAGAGGGTGTTTCGTCTTCACCGGGGGATTGAGTTAGGGTGTTTGCGATCGCATAGGCGAGTTTCTTCATTTCTTCGATCGCCTCAAAGGTTTGTTGCTGTTGAGCGGTTAGGCGTGCTATTGCTGCGGTTATTTCCGTTGATTTGGCACACTGGGGACAGCAAAAGGGGCAGGCTTTCCCTCGGACTTTGGGTTCCCCTCTCCCCCAGTGAGATATAAAAGCGTGCTTCCGGTCAAGGCTGCTACAGCTGCACCGTTGCCAGCAGACAGTGCTTTGGCAACATCTGCCAGCTTTTCATCTAAATGTTTATATCCATTAACCTCACCTCGTTGCTGACCGGGGCGATGGTTGAGGGATTCCTGTAAAAATGCTCGTGCTTTTTGCACTCGTTCTGATTCCTGTACTTGAGGTGAACTGCGGGCGGCTGCGGCTAAATAGTTGGTCATCTCTTCGAGACGAATTGCTTTCTCGATAGCGGCTGGGACTACCATTTGGAGTTCCCGCTGTTCTTCAGTTAGGGCTGCTGCTTGAGTTGCTTGCCATGCTGCCTGTTCTGCCTGAGATTGCTGCGGTTCGCGAGGTTCTGCCTTGTCCAAAACTTCTGCGATCGCTTCGTCTTCGCCTATTGGTTGTGTTTGGGTTAAACGAACGACTTCCGTAATTTGGGCGATCGCCTCTTGGGAATCGATCGTTAGTCCCAGCTTGATACCTAATTTCTTGGCAATGCGTTCAAGCGCTGCGTTGCTGGGTAGCCCCAGCTTTTTTCTGAGGTCTGACTTTTTCATGGTTTAATTTCCTCTCTAGTTTGCTTAAAAATTCTTCCCGGCTAAATTTGAGATCGCACCACTGACGAAATTGCTCTAACAACTTGAATTGTTCTCGATTCAACTTGCTGCGGGGTGGGAACTGTCCGGTGATGGCGTTGAGGTCATCACAATCCCGCCAGATGGTTTGGCGACTGACTCCAAAAAACTTTGCTGCTTCTAGTCTTGAGATGTACTCGCGTGTTACTCGCTTTGCCATGAGTGTTACCTGCGTGCAACCGTTACCACGTAACGGCGATGTTGCCGCGACGTTTTATAAGGTTGCATCACTACTCAAAAAATAAACTCGCCTCTGGGGGCGAGTCAAGTGGTTTATTTGTACAATGTACAATTAGTCTTCGGGTTTGGGGCGCTTTCTTGGTCTGCGGATGTACAACTGTCTAGTAGGGGAGTTGTCCTGCTCGTCCTGGTAGTATCTGTCCCAGCGATGATGTATCTCTGCCAGCAATCGCTTGATTGAACCTTGTGGCGATCGCCTTCCTGCCAGCCATGAATTAACTGAATCTATACTCACGTCAAGTAGCTCAGCCATTTCCTCACGAGTAATATCCCACTCCTGTAAAAACTCAAGTGGCTCCATTTTAATAGCGTCAACCAATACAACTGCGTTCATAGCGACTTGCCTAAATAATATGTACTATGTACAATTAATTTAGCTAAAAAAGTGCTAGTACAGGCAAGTCACTACTCAAGTAAAGCACAAAGCTTGGTTCGCTAATAAAGTGAGGGAGTATGTGACTCTTGAGATGAACTCGCGTGTTACTTGCTTTGACATCAGTTCTAGTTCTACCCACGTGCAACCGTTGCCACGTAAGGGCAATGTTACAGTGAGGTTTTAAAAGGTTGCATGACTACTCAAAAAATAAACTCGCCCCCAGAGACAAGTCAAGCAATTTACCATCAAATAGGTGGTTTATCTTGGTTTTTTTTGACGCTTCAGGTACTCAAGAACAGCTTCTAGCAGTTCTGCGTCATCTCTGATACTCGATAAGGTATGGCGGATGGTATCTGCATAGGCGAGTGTTTTCTGGTACATAGCAGGCATTTTTTGAAATTCAATACCTCCACCACATCACGGATGCAACAAGGGGACTCCCGTTATATACAAAGTATTAGCGGAAGGGGAATTGTTGCCAAACTAATAAAAGCGCCGCAACTTTTTAGTTAGTTAATGTTATAATCTTAAAAATTTGTAGATAAAGATGCGATTTACTTACCAGTATAAAATTCAGCCAAATTCAGAACAGCAAGCCGTAATGTTTGAGTGGTTGGAATTGTTGCGTCGGCATCGGAACTGGGTATTAGGTAATCGTTTTGACTGGCTACATCGTACCCGTTCTCAAGTTGACCGTTGCTCTATTATTTCTGAGTCAATAGGAGAAATACCGGAATTTAAACCAACCTTTGAGAACGAGTCAGCACAACTAAAGGAAACTAAAAAGCTGTTTCCTCAGTACAAAGAAATTTACCACGAAATTCAGCAAGAGAATCTTAAACGGCTTGATAAGGTGTGGTGGCGTTGGTTGCTACCAGATAAGGATGGTAATCGAGGCGGACGTCCCAAGTTTAAGAAAAAAGGGGAATTACGCTCATTCACTTTTTCCAGGGTAAACCATCCTAAAGCTGCGTGTTTCCTTGAAGGTAATAATCTGAGAATTCCCAGGCTTAGGATAATACCAGTAATCGTGCATCGCCCTATACCACAAGGGTTTGAGGTGAAGACGGCAACAATTATTTATAAAGCAGATGGCTGGTATGTAAGTTTTAGCCTGCTTGATGATTCAGTACCAAATCCTTTACCTATAGATGCAGTTGAGAATGTTGTTGGTGTAGATGTCGGGCTAAAAGAATTCCTTACCACTTCAGATGGTCAGACTATACCAATTCAACAGCACTATCGGAAAACACAAGCACATTTAGCCCGTCAGCAACGACAGCTATCACGTAAAAAGCTTGGCTCAAATGGTTGGAAGAAACAGCAAAATAAAGTAGCCCGGATTCACCAAAGGATAGCCCGTCAACGTCAAGATTTCCACTACAAGACTGCTTATCAGTTAACGAGGAAATATGACTTAATTGCAGTAGAAGACCTCAAGGTAAAGAATCTTGCCCGTAACTCAAAACTAGCAAAATCAATTTATGATGCTGCGTGGAGTGCGTTCATTAACATCCTGGAATCAGTGGCAGTAAAATGCGGAGTTCATATTGTTAAAGTTGCGCCACATAATACATCGCAGAATTGCTCTGGTTGTGGGGTAAAGGTTCCCAAAACGTTATCAGTTCGGACTCATGAATGTCCTAGCTGTGGATTAATTCTAGACCGTGATGAAAATGCTGCGGTCAATATATTAAATAAAGCATTACAAGCGGTGGGACTCATCGTTTCTGCGGGTGGAGGTCAAGAAGTTATTCAACCTGTGAAACCTGAAGCTTGGGGTTTTAATGGAGTTCAATTAACTCTATTTTAATCTTGAGAAGCTTTCGTTATACCCGTAGGGTTAACGGTGAGAGAACGTCACTTGTTATCGATAGTTACAGGGCTAACGCCAGTGACTTTGCTCAACAAATCTATACATTTACTTCGGTATCCCCGACTCGCTTCCATTTCCTCGTCAGCTTCAAACCAGTTCCTACAGAACTCGCGTGGCTCCACAGCAATCTCGAATATACGTCTTAGCGCCTGATGTAACCTTGCGGTCTTTTTTTTGAAAAACATCTTCCCGACCTATAACCACCTATTTGATGGTAGTATAGACTTAAGAAGAAAAAAGCAAGGCCAAGTTATTTGATCGGCAGTTCAGTTCTTGTCCTGGGAAAACTCGATTGAACTGCTGATAAAGCTTTCAAAAGGCTAAAACCATGATACCAATGGCTGAGAAATAGCGATCGCCAATCCGACGCTATCTTATGTACGTTATTCAGACACTTGGCTTACAGCGGTTCCCGCTGTAGTGAGGTACACCAACTATAGTGGTAGCGACTGAAAGAAATAAGTTTGGTAATTTCTGACTGTACCTCATAGCAGCGGAAACCGCTGTAAGATCGAATTTGTCTTCTAGTAGCATTGGATAAGTCTGCGATCGTTCTTTCCACAATTCATAATTCTCTACTACTCCCCATCTACTACTGCCCCTAAATTTTTCAAAGTAGCTTTTTCAGCTTCCGTTAAGCCCATAACACCCGTGATATTCATTCCTGCGTAGAGTTTGTTACTTAAGGTTTTTAAGCACTCACCAGTATTAGCATCCCAAAGCTTGATTGTCTCATCAAAACTACCACTAACCAAAGTTTGACCATTGGGGCTAAAACTAACTGTTCTTACTCCATTAGTATGCCCTTCCAAGGTTTGCAAACATTTTCCAGTAATTAGATCCCAAAACTTAATTGTTCGGTCAAAACTACTACTAGCTAGAGTTCTACCATCTGAACTGATTACCACTGAGGATACCCGATTAGTGTGTCCTTCTAAAGTTTTCATACATTTCCCAGCCCGTATATCCCAAAGTTTTACGGTATGGTCGGAACTTCCACTAACTAGGCTTTTACCATCTGGACTGATAGCAACTGAAAGCACTCCATTCGTATGTCCGTGTAAAGTTTTTAGGCATTCTCCGGTTTCAATATTCCAAAGTTTTACAGTTTGGTCATCACTGCAAGTTGCTAGAGTTTGACCATCAGAACTAATAGCGACTGACCATAACCAGTCGCTATGTGCATCAAAAATTTTCAGGCATTCTCCGGTACTGATATTCCATACTCTTATTTTCACAGCACCGCCTAGACTTACTAAAGCTTTACCATCAGGACTAAATGCTACTGAAATTACGCCTGTAGTATCCTCATGCAAAGTTTTTAGACATTTTCCTGTACGAATATCCCAAAGTTTTACTGTTTTGTCATAACTACCACTAGCTAAAGTTTTACCATCGGGGCTGAGTGCTACTGAATTTACTCTAGCGATATGCCCCTGCAAAGTTTTTAAGCAAGTTCCTGTACGAATAT
The DNA here is from genome assembly GCF_041929145.1 of Aerosakkonema sp. BLCC-F183. NCBI lineage: Bacteria > Bacillati > Cyanobacteriota > Cyanophyceae > Aerosakkonematales > Aerosakkonemataceae > Aerosakkonema > Aerosakkonema sp. BLCC-F183. The sequence continues at coordinate 37,334 of NZ_JBHFNU010000065.1, forward strand.
CCCAAAGCCTAACAGCTTTGTCTTCACTACCACTGGCTAAAGTTGTACCGTCGGGGCTGATTACAACTGAGCGTACTGCACTAGCATAACCATGCAAAGTTTTTAAATATGCTCCAGTTTCAATGTTCCAAAAAACTACACTTTGGTCATCACTTCCACTAGCAAGAGTCTTCCCATCGGGGCTAATTGTTACTGACCTTACCCAGTTAGAATGTCCTTGTAAAGTTTTCAAACATTCTCCTGTAACAATATCCCACAGTCTCACAGTTTGGTCATAACTACCGCTAGCAAGAGTCTTCCCATCGGGGCTAATAGCTACCGATCTTACCGATTTAGAATGCCCTTGTAAAGTTTTTAGACATTCTCCTGTAACAATATCCCACAGTCTCACAGCTTGGTCTTCACCAGTGACTAGAATTCTTCCATTAGGACTGATTGTTAGTGTGCGTATTGCCTTGGCATTCCCAAGCAGAGTTTTTAAACACTCTCCAGTCTGTATATTCCATAGTTTTACCGTTGCATCATTACTACTACTAGCTAGAATTTCGTTATTAGTAGGACTAATTGCTACTGCTCTTACTGCACAAATGTGTTCTTGAAAGGTTTTTAAACACTCTCCAGTCTGGATATCCCATAGTTTTACAGTGCTGTCATCGCTGCCACTTGCTAAAATTTTGTTATCAGAACCGATCGCTACTGAGCTTACGCGACTACTGTGCCCTTGAAAGGTGCGTAAACATTCTCCAGTGTGAATATTCCATAGTTTTACTGTTTGGTCAAAACTGGCACTAGCTAAGGTTTTATTATCCAAGCTAAAAACTACTGCTCGTATCCAGTCAGTATGCCCTTGCAAGCTCAAAATTTGTTGACCATCTGCAACTCGCCATAAAGTAATGTCACAATTAGCATCACCTGTAGCAAGTAATTTACCGTCTGGACTAAATGCTATTGAAAAGACTGCACCAAAAACTTTGGAAAAAATAGAATTAGCTAGATTAGCATTAGTAAAATTAACATTTCGGAGGCTAGCGTTGATAAAATCAGCGCCTAAAATTACGCTACCACTCAGATCGCAATCTTCAATAGCAGATGGATCGGTTTTCAACAAAATCGTTACTCCATTTCCGCCTATATAAGCTACCTGAGCTTCAGACTTACCCTTGGTGTCTGTAACAATCTCCAATATTCGTTCCTTGGTCTCTTCCTGAGACTTAAGCATTGGAATAATTAAATCAATTACCGCTTTCGTCAAAGGTTTTAGCCCAAAGGTATGATGAAGCTGTGATAGAGATTCACTTGTAAATTCCTTAAGAGACGGAATCGACACTATATTATCTACCTTATTCATCTGATGCTGAAAATATGAAGACCAAGTGTAATTTTGAGGCGTTGCACCTTCATCCAAATGTGACTGTCCTTGAGCCAACTCTGTAAAATCAGGAGTCAATACCCCCAACTCAGCGGCAAACTTATAGGCAACAAAAAACTCCAACAGCGATCGATGTGCTGGAGTATAATCTCCATCAGCATTTCGGATCAACATCGTCTGACCCATCATGTCATAATGCCAGTGGTCTAAATCTTTTTCTTCGCGGACAACTGAACCGAATAAGCGACGGATGCGATCGGGAAATAATCGATAATTAAGACTCATCTGGTCAGTAGAGAGCATTTCCCAGGACAGTTCGCACAAAAAATAGAGCTTATCTGCCAAAGAAGTAAAAGTGCGTTCTGCCTTAATATCTCGCTCCATCTTGCGCCGCACAGCATACAAATAAACCCGCGACATATCCACAAGCTTACCTGCTTCAATATCCGGTAACGCTTCCAAAATTAACTCCGTCATCACCGGACGACGAGCTAAATCCAATAGTTGGGCATTCCCCATCACTTGCTCGACTGTCGGGGATGCCGCTTGCAAAGACAATACCTGCCGAATTTGGTCATCGTTAAATTTCTCCAGTTCCAACACTTCAAACTGAGGAGTTTCACCAGTCAAACTAGCTGTAGAAGCTTGTAATTCTGCATTCAACAAAGCCCGTCCTTCTTTCGCCTCTGGAAAATGCTCTGTGCGACAGGTCAAAATGACTTTCGCTCCAGGCACTACCACCTTCGCCAACTCCCAAAAATTATTAATCATCTGCTGGCGATCGACCTTTGCTGCCATTTCATCAAAGCCATCGAAAATTAGCAGCAGCTTGCCCATACGGTTGAGTTGCTCAAAAGCTGAATAACCAGGAATAGGAATCTCATGCTTGCGAAAGAAAAACTCAGAAAACAAAGACTCCACACTCACCGCCTTAGCATAATCGCGCAGCGGAATCACTAACGGCAGACGAGGGCGTTCAATGCCACGTTTTTGAGCATCCCGATAACGTTGTAGCGCCGTCCAAGCATAGTGAAAAGCAAACCAAGTCTTACCCGTACCAAATTCCCCCAGAATCGAAATATGTTCTTTAGCTGGGTCATCTAACCAACGGTCTATGTAACCATCAATCCAACCGTCGCGTTCATCGTAACGACTCACTGCCATCCGACGCTTAGTAACGGAGTCGATCTCTTCTTTAGTGCAAGCTAGCGGCACATACTTTTTCTCAATATCCCGGCGTTTTACTTCTGCCTCTAACCAATTAAGATAGCCGCTGAAGTCAGCATCCTGGTCTAAGAGTTCGTCGAAGGTATAGCAGTCAAGGTGTCGATTTTCCTCTTTCTCAACTTCATCCCGCGCCGCCCGTGAAATTCGACGAGTAGTAACCAGCCATCCTTCATCCGTTCGTTGCATTTCCACAGACTGTTGTACAGCCACAACATCGCTGATTCCTACCTCTCCTTCAATCCCACGTACTAAAATGCGATCGTATCGATTCCGCCGGACTGGGATGTTGATAATCCATTCAAAATAGTCGTTTTCCCAAACTTCATATTTCTCAAAGCGATATCCCAACGTTTCAAACCAGCCTTTCATCTGTTGGGCTAAAGCGAACGCTCCACATTTCTCGGCTGTTGAAGGCTTGGCAGCCTGGAGTACTGGCTCATTCTGTGCAGCTAACCGTGCTATCTCTGTCCTAATTCCTTCTACTGTTGCTAGTCTATCTAATCGCTCTTGGATGGTGGTAATGCTTTGATGCAAAGACTCTATCTGCTGATTCGTAAGAACTTCAGCTGGCGTCCGCGTGCGCTTGGCTACTTCAATAAAAACAGCAGCAAAGGCAGCGAACTCTCGACGGACATCAATTCCCAGTTCTCGAATTTCATCTCCCAAAGCATAGGCATTGAGAAAATCCTCGCCTTCTTTGAGGAGAATTGAGGGATTATTTTGGTCAAACGCTTGCCGAAACGCCTGCTGAATCTCTTTTTGTTGAAAGAGTTCTAAAATGAGTTTAGGTTTACCGACTCCGTACTCCACTAAGGCGTAAACGTAAACTCCACTAAAATCAGCAGGTGGATGTTCGGGATTAAGATTAAATTGCTTTAATAATTTAATGACAGTTTCATTGCGCTCAAGCTTACCCTTGATAAGAGGAGTTGCCGAGCTAGCAATTGTTTTAATGATATTAAGAACTGGATCGGGTTGCATGGTGTCACCGAGACGTTCCTTCTGGTAGGGGAAGGCGACGTTTTATTTAAGCACGATCTTAGCTGAGACTGCTAAAGATAAACACCTCTTCCTTAACACTAATCTCTATTTATCCAGGTAAATCTCCAAATTGCTGCCGATATCGTTCCAGCAGTTGCCTTTGTTCTTCTAATTCCCGTTGTGTTTCTGCCGCAATTTCTTCGGGAGTTAGATATCTCTCTCCTTGTTGATTAAACCAAGAAAGCACTTCCCTTTGCAATCCACCAGTCTGAGTAATTGCGCGACCAATTCCCAATCCAATCTCAGCCATCCAAAACGGTTCGCCAATTTGCAAGCGATAAGCACCATCAACTAACCGATAAACTTCCAAAGGTTGATGCCTATCCCGTTGCCAATAATCCGGGTTATAAATTACATAATAAAGTACGCCCAACCGAGCATAAGTTTGCATTTTCTCATCGTACTCTCCCCCAGGCGTGCGAGAAACAACTTCTAAACTAAAAATCGGGACAATATTATTTTCTTCCCAAACGACATAACTGGAACGCGAACCGCTTCCCTTGCGACGTTCTACTGCCAAACTCAAAAATCCATCAGGGACAATCGGGACAAGAGGGCTCAATCCCGTTGTATGGTAAATTCCCATATCCACCCCAAAAAACCAATCTTGGCGATTCGCCCAAATAAACTCAAGTAGAAATAATAAAAAATTGGGAATAAAATTTTGGTTTTCGTTATCCACAGGCGTATCGTCAGAACAAGGAAGTTCAGCACTTGTTGGTAACTTTAGTTTAGGGTCAGATTGAACCATATAAAAACTCCGGCAAACTTGTTATTCTATCCTGGCTCTAGAAACTCTATTTTTTCAATAATCGATGTCTGGTGATATAAAATAACTAAATCGCTTTCCAGCTACAACCCCAGACGAAAAACGACTATCATCAAATGTCGTACCTTTGAGAAACAGCGTCACTCAGGAAAGAGCTTGGACTCCCAATCCTTCCCATCCAAGCAGCCCAAAACTACTTACGAGAGCGCGAAAGGTAATAAATCACTTGATTATTCGCTTCAGCACCTAATCGTTTACCCAGAAATTCGCAACCATGATTATATCCTTCACAAATCAAAAAGGCGGAGTGGGCAAATCGACCACAGCCGTACACATGGCTTACTGGCTCAAAAAACGAGGAGATGTACTGCTAGTAGACTCCGACGCCCAACAAAGTAGTTCCACTTGGCTCAAAGCATTGGATATGCCCTACCAAGTAGTCAGCGACCCAGAAGAATTATTTGAAGTACTCCCCGAACTAGCGGAAAAATACACATCTGTAGTAGTAGATGGCCCCGGTAGCCTCAGCGAAGTTACCAAAGCTATACTGGCTCGGTGCGACTTAGCACTCGTTCCCTGTCAACCTTCGGGTCTAGACCTCCATAGCAGCACCAAAATTCTTCGGTTTATCCGACACGCCCAAGAACTCAGAGGAGGAATGCCTAAAGCTGCTATGTTTTTGAGCCGTGCTACTAAAGGAACTCTATTATTACAAGAAGCCAAACAACTGCTCAAAGAAAGCAACTTTCCCCTGCTTTCTACCACCATCTACCAACGGCAGTGTCTAGCGGATGCGCCCGGACAAGAGCGCACGGTTTTCCAATTATCAGGAGTAGCCGCCAAAGAAGCTACCAAAGATTACGAATCATTGTTTAAAGAAGCCCTGGAGGTTTTGAATGGCGGCAAATAGGCGCAGTCTCAAACAATTTGTGTTTGGAGAAGAAGAAGTTTCCACCCCGGTTGAAAATCCCCAGTCTGTACCGATAACAGCCATAACGTTACCTGCAAGCCAGCCCCGACGCTATTTCGATTCGCAAAAACTAGAGGAACTAACTCAATCAGTTCGAGCGCACGGCATTTTGGAGCCATTACTGGTGCGTCCACTACCCGAACAACTTAACCAGTACGAATTGGTAGCCGGAGAAAGACGTTACCGAGCGGCAAAAGCTGCTGGTTTAACCTCTGTTCCGGTTACTATCCGCCAACTGACTGATATTGAAGCTTTGCAACTCTCGCTAATTGAAAACCTGCAACGGGAAGACCTCAGCCCGGTTGAAGAAACGGAAGGAATTCTGCAATTGCTGTCTTTCAAGTTAGAAATGGAAGTACCAGAGGTAACGAATCGGCTTTACCGAATGCGAAATGAAAACAGCGGCTTGGTTAGTCAAAACGTTTTGACTAACTCAGAAGGTCAAGCAATTCAGTCTTTATTTGATTCCTTGGGTTTAGTCAGTTGGGAATCTTTCATTACTACTCGGTTGCCGTTACTCAAACTGCCGGAAGAAATCAAGGAGGCACTGCGAAAAGGCGAGATTGCTTATACGAAAGCGCAAGTCATTGCCAGAGTAAAAGATCCCTCGGCGAGGCGTAGCTTGTTGGATGAAGCCGTCGCACTTGACTTGCCGCTAGTTCAAATTAAGGAAAAGGTAGCGGCTCTCAATCGTCCTCAAGTGACTAATGCTCCAAAAAATCCAACTCTCAAAAGTCGAGTTGATAATAGCTATCGCCTGTTAAAGAAATCAAACGTTTGGGACGATCCTCAGAAACAAAAAGAGTTGGAGAAGTTGTTAGGGCAGATAGAAGCACTGGTTTCTGATTCAAGTGTAGAAGACTAAACACAGGATAAGGTTATTTAGGTGCGATCGGATAGCTCAGACGTAGCAGTCCGCCAGTAAGCTCTGCCATCTCGCGTCCTTTCCAGTAAGCGACGTTCGATCATCTCTCGGCGCAAGAGGGCTGGATCGTTGAAATTGTGATACTGGTTTAGTAGGGCATTAACTTCTTTTTCGGAGTAGGTAATCCCAACCTCAAAACGCTCGGCCAAGTATTCCAGTACCAGTTGTTGGAACCTACCCTTGTTGCGTTTAGAAGGCCATTCGGTAATGCGCCCTTGTGAGTCGAGGTAATTTTCCAGTTCGCTCATCACTCAACGTCCCATCCTTCTGGAATCTGCGATAGCGCTTGGGCAATATCCTGCCAGTGTTCAGAAATGTTGTCTGGGGCGATTTTAGCTTGGGTTTGGCAGTATTCAGCTAGTCTGACAATTACGGATTCGATGCCATAGTTGTCTACCAGTATTTCTATCCCACGCTGTTGGATTTGTTTGTGGTAATCCTTATCCATAAAACTTTTATGTTCGATCGTACCTTTTAAATCAATTGGTCGGAACTAAAGCGATCGTACATAATGGCGATCGAATGGTCACATACCAGCTGTTCCCAACTTACGCCGTTTCTTCTCCAAATACTGCTGATGATAGTCCTCTGCTAAATAGAATTCACCTGCGGGTTGAATCTGTGTCACAATCTCCTTTTCGTATTTACCAGACTGCTGAAGCTTTTCTTTAGAGGTTTGTGCTGCTTTTTGTTGCGCTGGCGTGTGGTAGAAAATGACAGAGCGATATTGTTCGCCACGATCTGGGCCTTGACGGTTTAGTTGAGTAGGGTCGTGGCAGTTCCAAAAAATTTCTAACAATTCCTCATAGCTTACTTGTGCTGGGTCATATTCGATCTGTACAGCTTCCGCGTGACCTGTCACTCTAGCGCAAACATCCAGATAGCAAGGATTAGGCCAATGTCCGCCTGTATAACCAACGCAAGTAGAAAAAACCCCCTTCACCCCGCGAAAAGTATATCTGGCAATGCAGCAGCTGTCGCACTGGAGAATTATTTGCAAATGGGAGAAACTGATGCCCAGTTGCCGCAAATGCCTAATTCGGTAGCTAATTTGCTGCGACGATGTTTTCGAGAAAATGCAGAGGAACGTCCTCGCACAATGTTGGAAGTGGCGAATCAGTTGAAAGAGATTTACCAGCAAGTGGCAGAGGAAACTTACCCCCTTCCCGAACCAAATGCAGCTATAGATATCGGGGACACACTTAACAACCGCGCTGTGTCATTGCTCGACTTAGGGAAACAGGAAGAAGCACTGCAACTGTGGAAGGAGGCATTGCAGATGCAACCATACCATCCAGAATCTACGTATAATCGAGCGATAGTATTGTGGCGTTCTGGCAGAACACGGGAGTTAATAGATCATTCCCCTCCTTTTCAGGCAGATAATTTAAATATTTTTATCTGGCTAATGATGAAGATGTGGTATGAATACGATCGAGATTGGAAAAGTACTTATTTCCTAGCAGCAGCGCATTTGGAGTGCGGGGATAGGAAAGCAGCATTAGACACTTTGGCTCGTATTCAGGGAACAGAGGCAGAGCGACAGGAAGTTCAAGCTCTAAAGAAAAAAGCTTTAGATTTTAAAAAAGAAAATCTGGCACCGATAAATCTGTCTCCGGTAATGACAACTGAGACTATCCTCTTTTTCACACAGAAATTAAAACAGGCACAAATTGCTAAAGCGAAGGAGGATTATGTAACAGCAGCTCAACTTATTCGCTCAGTGCGATCGCAACCAGAATATACTCGCAACACAGAAGCTTTCAAGGCTTGGGCTTCACTTTACCTGTGTCTGCCGCGTAAAGCATTCATAAGTGCATGGGTAAGGACTTCTTTTGGAGGGCATATAGGTTCAGTAAACTCAGTTAGTCTGAGCGCGAATAATCAATGGGTTTTGTCTGGGAGTGAATACGGAACGCTCCAGCTACAGGAAGTACTAACAGGTCTACCTATGCGTAGTTTTAAGGGAGGCTTATGGGAGGTACTTTCGGTCAGTCTGAGTGCAGATGGTCAACTTGCCCTTTCCGGTAATAGGAACAAAATTCTGAAGTTGTGGGATGTCGGTACGGGCAATTGCCTACGTACCTTTGAAGGACATTCACATTTAGTAGCTTCAGTGTGTTTGAGTGCAGACAACCAACTCGCGCTTTCGGGAAGCTTTGACAAAACTGTGAAGCTGTGGGAAGTCGCTACAGGGAATTGTCTACGTACCTTTGAAGGACACACAGAACAGGTTAAATCAGTCAGCCTCAGTGCAAATAACCAACTTGCTCTTTCTGGAAGCTGCGATCGAACCTTGAAGCTATGGGAAATAGCTACAGGTCGCTGTCTGCGTACCTTTGAAGGACATTCAGATCTAGTGACTTCTGTTTGTTTGAGTGTAGATAATCAACTTGCTCTTTCCGGGAGCCGTGACAAAACTGTAAAGCTATGGGAAGTGGCTACAGGTCGCTGCCTGCATACTTTTGAAGGACACACAAATGGGGTTAAATCAGTCAGCTTGAGCGCAGATGGCCAAATCGCCGCGTCCGGAAGCCACGATCAAACCCTAAAATTATGGGAAATAGCTACAGGTCGCTGTCTGCGTACTCTGGCAGGAAACGATGCGGTGAATTCCGTGTGTTTCAGTGCAGATGGCCAATACATTATATGCGGGCGATCGAACGGTACCTTAAAACTATGGTTTGTAGACTGGGAACTAGAAGACCGCGAAAGGGCTGACTGGGACGAAGGAGCTAGGCCCCATCTGCAAAACTTCCTCACCCTGCACACGCCCTACGCTGCTACTCTACCGCAAGAGGGCGAACCAACAGAAGAACAAATAACTTTAGCCCTCACTCGCTGTGGTACTCCTACTTGGGCAGAAAAAGATTTCCAAAACTTACTCTACACCCTTGGCTGTGCGGGTTATGGCTGGCTGCGTCCTGAAGGCGTGCGTCAGCAGTTAGAAGCAATGGCAGCTAATTGGGAACCACCGCCATTTTTGGGAGAAAATGTTGTTGTAGATGAAACACCTAAAACACCAGAAATTAGATTTTCCGAACAAAACCTGGTTGATCATTCATCCCAATTAGAGTTAACCCCTCTAAATTCTTTTATAAATAAAGATAGGTGGGAACTCGATTACCGTATATTGGTAGAAGAAATACAGCCGGAGAGATTTATCCCTCAAACAGCAAATCAATCCTCTGGGTCTACTCAACAGCAATTGATGCCAGTCAAAGTCATCCTTACCGTTGCACAAGGAAATCTTAAAGGACAAACATTTGAATTCGACTCCCGTACTACCTGCATTATTGGTCGCGCCACAGATTGCTATGTTCAATTACCGGACGATGCAGATTATCGCTTCGTCTCTCGCTATCACTGTCTCCTAGATATCAATCCTCCCGATGTCCGTATCCGTGACTTTGGCAGTCGCAACGGCACTTACGTCAACAACCAAAAAATCGGACAGCGCCAAGCAGAACAAACTCCAGAAGACGCCGCACAGATAAAGTTTCCAGAATATGACTTAAAACATGGTGATGAAATCAAGTTAGCTGATACCGTCTTCCGAGTTAGTATCGAAATAGACAACGCAACGGAAACACTAGAACTGCTACCCGTACCAATTTCTACCGAACGAATAGAACTTTTGCAAAATCAGCAGCATTTAGTTCTGCAAATTAATTCAGCTAATCCGAATCTTATCGCTATTGAAGGTTATACCACCATCAAACAGTTAGGTAAGGGAGGAATGGGTGAAGTCTATTTAGTTCGCAATGACAATACTGGTGAAGAAGTTGCTCTGAAAGTAATGCTACCAAAAGTAGCTGTCAAACCTTGGGCAGTAGAAATGTTTCTGCGAGAAGTGGAAAATACCAAAGCGTTAAACCATCCTAATATAGTTCAGCTTAAGGAATCCGGCTATTGCAACGGTACGTTCTTTTTGACTTTGGAATATTGCAATGGTGGCACTTTAGCTGATTTAATTCGGCAAAGAGATGGCAGATTATCTGTTGATGAAGCTATTCCAATTATTTTACAAATCTTGGATGCTTTGGATTATGCCCACAAAGCGGAAATTCCTTGCGTTAAAAAAGCCGATGGTACGATCGCTAAAGGATATGGTTTAGTTCATCGCGACCTCAAACCAGATAATATCTTTCTATTCAATAATGATAACTCCCGCACAGTTAAAATTGGCGACTACGGGTTAGCCAAAGCATTTGATTTAGCTGGTTTAAGCGGTCAAACGATGACCGGGACAAGCGCTGGTACTCCCGGTTTTATGGCGCGACAGCAAGTGATTAATTTTAAATATGTCAACCCAGAGGTAGATGTGTGGGCAGCAGCCGCCTGCCTTTACAATATGCTAACTGGTAAATTCCCCCGTGATTTCACTGAAAAAGACCCATTTTTGGTGGTATTGCAAACAAATGCAGTGCCTATTTTGCAACGCAATAGTTCTATTCCCAAACCGTTAGCCGAATTAATTGATTTGGCATTGGTCGATAATCCTCAGATTCACTTCAAAAATGCTAGAGCTTTTAAACAAGCACTTTTAAGTGTGTTGAATTAGCTAGCGCTTATTTGGGTTTTTGGTGATTTTATTCTAGCTTTACAGCAAAGCGAGCGCCACAAATTTCCTACAAAAGGCATAGTAATTCTATTTCTTATGTAAGGTTTCCTATTGAACTTTTACGTGCATTATTTCAGCCAACAGCCAGAGTAGATTAATCAAAACAATCTCTATTGTTGTATTTAGGTTCTTAATTTTTTCATGTACTAATCTCTGTAAAAATTTTTCTTCAGCGCTGCTGACTCAGCAAGCGCTGAAGAAAGCTTTCATTCAATTTATTTGTTATGGCATCAGGCAATTAAATCCGCGACAGTTAAAACAATGTTCGTGGAGATAAATCATTTGAAAACCGAAACTCAGATGAAAACCTTAAAAACCCAAAATTTACCAAAACTGCGAGATTACCAGAAACAAGTAATATCAGATTTAAATGCCCAAATTCAAGCCGGACACCAACGCAACCTGATCGTCGCTGCTACGGGTTCAGGAAAAACGATCGTGGCAGCAGAGATTGTTTATAACGCTTTTTTGAAAGGTCAACGAGTTTTATTTGTGGTGCATCGAGATGTTTTAATCCAGCAAACTTTAGAAAAATTTAGCAAGTTTGGGATTAATTGCGGAGTAATAGCAGGAGGACGCCAAGAAGAAAGACAGCATCGAATCCAAATAGCTTCGGTACAAACTTTAGCTTATCGGGAAATAGACGAATGGTTTAGACCCAATTTAGTTATTTGCGACGAATGCCATTTAACCAGTTTCACAAGCGTAATGCTCAAACGCTTCCCTAAACTCAAAGATTGCACAAATATTCCTGCTAATAACTGTATTTATATCGGATTAACAGCTACCCCATTTAGGCTTGATAAAAAAGAAGAGTTAGGAGATATTTTTACTGGATTGGTTATGGCACCTTTTCCAGAACAGTTAATTGAATGGGGATTTTTAACTCGACCCGTTTATTATAGTAATGGTGAACTGGATTTATCAGAAGTAGGAGAAGAAAACGGCGATTTTGCCATAAAAGATTTGGAAGTAAAATGCAATGTACCAGAAGCGATCGCAGCCGCAGTAAAAGAATGGCAGCGTTTGGCGGCTGGTCGGGCAACCATTGCGTTTGCAGTTAGTATAGCTCATGCTCGTGCGATCGCATCTTCATTTCGAGATGCTGGAGTTTCAGCCGCTCACGTAGATGGGTCGATGTCACCTAAAGAACGAAATATTTACTATGAAAAATTATCTAAAGGCCAAATCAGCGTTTTAGCTTCTTGTGAATCCTTAGCAGAAGGCTATGACGATCCAAAAGTATCTGCGGTACTTTTATGCCGACCAACTAAAAGTCGAGCCAAGTATTTTCAACAAGTAGGTAGAGGTTTAAGAATATCACCAAACAAAACAGATTGTTTAGTATTAGACCAAGCAGGATTAGTAAAAAGATTTGGGTTTATTGAAGATTTCCGAGAGGTAAGTTTAAACGAATCTGGAGAAACAGAATCAGGTGAAATTCCGATGAAAACTTGCCCGCTGGAATTGGGAGGGTGCGGTGCATTAACTTGGATTGCAACTCCTCGTTGTCGCCAGTGCGGTTATGATTTTGTACCAAGAGAAAAACTGACCCCAATCCAAGCTTTAGAACGGATGATTAGAGATGAAGACCGTCAGAAATTCTATTTTTATCGCCAAAAATTAAACGAAGCATTTGCTAAAGGTTTTTCTCCAGCTTGGGCAGCAGAACGTTGGCGAGAGGAATATGAAAGTAGTGCTTACCCGCCTGAAGATTGGGCTAGAGGCGCAATTTTTGGAGATAATCCAACTCCGGCATCAGAAGCGAAATATCGTAAATATTTAAATATAATTGCTGGGAAAAATCATAAACCTAAACAGTGGGTCGTTAAATATATGAAAAGTGAGTTTGGGGCTGATTGGTCAGAAACGGAAAGCGTAGCATCGTGAGAGATAATATTGAGTTCGGTGAGGAATGTGGGCCCAAAAGACGGGGGAAGAGTGCGATCGGCTCTGCCGTTGCGTTCCGTGCCATAGCCTTTTGAAAAGAAATAGGCAATACTCGCTTTTTTCAAGAGTCAGGTGCGATAATGGTTTCGTGAATCTAGAAAATACCATTAAACCAAAATGCGAATGGCTACGATAGGGTACGCAGATTTACGTGCCAAGTTTTACCATTCACCTATCCTTTTACGGAATTCCGGCAACTTTCAATTTCTCAGCAACTTTTAACTGAGCCAAACGTTTTTCATATTTTTGGTCTATTTCCAATGTCAGGTCGCACAATTCTTTAGCTTTCTGTTCGGTTAATTTGGCAAGTTCAAGCAGTTCTGTCAGTTCGCGTCGTTCCTGTTCACTCATTGATGGTTGTGTCATTGTCAGTTCTCCAAACGAGTTTTGAGCCTATTAGCATTTATTTTAACTTCCAATACCCGCCCCAGGATGATTCCCAGATCTTCTCCCGCCTCCTGAATTATTTCGTTAGGTACATTTTCTGGCGAGATGCGATCGACAATACTCTGAATTCTGCCTCGATATATTTCTACAAAAAGCAGGATATTACTCAAAGCAGCAAAAAATTGAGTAAGTACAATGTTGTCTGGGAAGCGGGACAATCTTTGTCTGGCTAAGGAAAGTCCCTCTGTAGCATCTCGTTCAGTTTGCTCTAGTTCCTGATTTAGTCGGTCAATGAGAGCTAAAATTTCGGATGGTATAGGCATTGTAAATTAAAATCGAATCCTTAGAGCATAATATCAATACTTGAGTAACTAAGTATTAGCTTAGGTGCGATTCTCTTCATGCTTCTCTAAATTAATCACCAATCTCCCGGTTTCGCGATTTTTCTTTTTCCGGTTGTAAGGATATCCCTGGCGCTTGCAGTTTGGGTAAAATAGCCTCAAAGTAAGCTAAATCGCGTTCAGATAGCTGCGTAACCATCTTGCCGCCAGACTGAACTAACAACAAACCCCTCCCATCTTTAGAGTGAATTTCCACATCTCCCTCCGTGGTAGCCTTCCATTTATAGGAAAGCTTTCCATCAATTTCTACTTCACTATTTTGAGATTTGGCATAATTTACTAAAGCACTAGAAAGCTTTTGAACTCGCAGATAATAATCTGCTTCCTGCTGTCCGACAACAGCAAACGCACCACCGGGTTGTCTGCCTTTAATTTGTGCCATTACCAGTTCAATCAAATCTCGTTCTTGTTCAGGCTGAAGTCGAACATGGGAATCAACGCGCACACCCAAACCGCTAGCACGAAACTTGATAACTGTTTGCCCATCTCGATCGCTAAGAGTATAGTTTTTTCCATCTCTTTGAATGACATAGCTATTAACATAAATATTTGAACTATTCGGTGTTACTTTTTGGGTGTAGAAACTGCGAATAGCATTTGCATAAGTGTGGTAATCTTCCCGATGCTTAAAGTTTTCCCAGAGGTTCGAGACGGTTTGTTTAGCTTGCTGCCACCAGGAAAATTGTGTAGGCTGTTCAACCCGTGCGGCGATTAACTGCTGCATTTGGCTAACTGAATTCTGCAAGGAATTAATCTGCTGATTTTGTTGCTGGATTGTTTCTAATAAACTTTGCATTTCAGTGCTATAGTTAGCAGCCATTTGAACGGAGGTTGTTTGAGGAAGCGCGGCAAGCGATCGCTGAACTTTTTCATAACCAGAAATAGTCCGCGATTTTTCAGCAAATTGTTCAATTTCAGGTTCTAGATGAGGTTGGGATTTAGATTGCTTCTGCATCGCTGACCGCACGAAATTATGAATAGACCCATCAGTTATGCCAGAAAGTTCTTCTACTTGATGGATGAGTTTAAGCAATCTAGCTTCTTTCTGTTCCTCTGGAGTTAACGAGTTAAAAATTTGTTGTTTTTCCTGATAAGGAACCCCGGTATAAGCTTGGTTAATTATTTGGTAGTTTCCTTTCTTGATGCCCTCTCTTACTACTGATAATAATTCAGCTTTAGGAGAATAAACTGTATTGGATGCCTCTACTGTTTCCGGTTCATTTACCTCATCTACTTCTTCTGCGTTTCCAACACGCAAATAACCATTGGCATCAAACTCAACAGGCTGATAATAATTTTCCTCTTCTGGAGGTTCAGGTAAAGGTTGATTTTCCAACCATACGGATTCTGAATTTGGTTCTGCAACTGTTGAAAGAGAATTTTCAGTAAATTTTTCTTGAGATTTTGCCTTCATAATTTCATTAATAATTACCTTTCCTTGGCGATCGGATTGCAATATAATCTTCCCATCCAACTCGATTCGTTTGTTAGCTGCTTCTGGTATTAACCCACCAACGGGGGTATCTCTTAGTTTTTCAAGCTGTCCTAATAACTCTGGATTGATTACCTGTCCTACTAATCCAGTTACCTCATCAAGAAATTGATTAGTTTCTCTTTCCATTCCATAAACTAATCGGTCATTATCGTAAATTTGTAAACCTCTAGCTGACGGGGTTGATTCTTCAGGTTCACTTCTCAATAATTCTTCTAAAAACTGCCGCCATTGTTCGATAAAGTTAACGGCATCTCCTGGAGAACCTGTAAAAATATCTGGCATTTTACCCTCCTTCGATTACGTTGAGTAAGCTACTTGCTTTGGCCATTAAAGTCAGCCTATCTATCACGATCGCATCGCCTAGATAAAAGAAAGCAAGCTGTCCATCTAGATACCAAGCTACGAAATTTGTCAAGTCTGTTTCAGTTCTATAACACTGGTAAGGTTCGCCAAAAACGCTGCCAGCTAGTAATCCTAAATCATCGAAAATTTCCACTATCTTAGGTTGGTAATCCAAAGGTAATGGAGGTAAAGTTAATGCCTTCTCAATTTCTTGTTTCCAAAAAGGAGTTAGTTTTTCCAATGTTTGTGTTAATCGCATAGATTTCTGCCTAAAATATGTCTGCTAAGTCATTCCCTGCGGGATTATCCTTGCTTTCTTCTTGCTCTGGAAGCGGAAAAAGCTGCTCCGCTAAAGCACGACGAACATTAAATTGTTCTCGTCGTTCCTCCTCACTGATAGTCAAAGTCCTTTGCTGCAATCTTTGCTGGATAAAGTTCCATTTATCCTCAGACCATTGCATTTCATTAACATCATCTTTGGGAACTTTTACAGACTGAAATAGAGGAACGTAAGCTTCATCGCCACGAGTGTAAGCCGGGTTAATAATAACCGCTTTCCCGGTTTTCATTTTGGCAAATTGGGCAGGTTCTAATAAATGCCGTTTCTGAATATTTTCATTAATACTCCTCGAACCTCCACCCCTACCTGTACTACGACTTTTAGATTTAAATTGAATTTCCATTTCCCCTAAATAATCAGCAAAAAGTTTAGACGATTCCGGGTCTTGGGGGTTAAAAATGAATTTAGTTGCTGTACCGCCCACAATCGCTCTAGCTAACTCTTTCCCATAAGCTTTTTCAAGCTGACTAACGTTTTGATAACCCAAAATTCCACAAAATCCGTCCTCTCTATTCTCATTGAGCCAATTAACCAAAGCAGGTAAATAAAGAGTAGGCAACTCATCTAATGCTACTACTAATGGGTCTTGGCGCGGCACAGTACGCGAAACATTCCGGTTGACAATCATGTGAAGAATCGCGGCTAAGAGTGGCCCGACAATATCGCGATTGTTTCGGTCTAATCCGAAAATCACTAACTGTTTTCCATCAATATCTAGAGGTAAAGTAGTCTGACCACAGAAAGCCCCGACAAAATCTTTCTTTAAAAATCTTTGAAAGATTCGTTGTGCTGTACCGACGATACCAGAAACAGTTTTTTCTGAATCTTTGACGCTGATTAATTGAGAAAGGGGGCGAGAAGTCCAAACTTTTAGTTTAGTTTTAGAAGCTTCTTCTAATCTCAAAGCTAAACTAGGTAAACTTAAAATAGCTTGTGCCATCATTAAATCACAGTATTCATCTGTACCCGTCAAAGTTTTAATGGCTTTAGTTACTAATAAAATGCCTTCAATTAACGCATCCCCCGCATCCTCAAAAAACTTATCGCTAGAAGCAGTTCCGCCACTTTTATCGAAGTTTTTGTTTAAAACCATTGATAACTGACCTGCGGCTATAGCATCCTCCTCATCTTTAATCAAATCAAGAGGATTGCAAATTTCACTTTCGGGAAAACCAGGTGCAAAAACTCTGACGGTATAACCCCGCTTCATCGCATAAGCTACAGCCCGTTTAGTTTGCGCCGGATATTTAAAATCGTAGAGGCAGACGGGGAAACCTTGGTCAAGTGCTGAACGAATCAAAGGGTCAATCACGCTGAAGGTTTTTCCCGAACCCGCTGCACCTATAGCACAAATCCCCCTTTGAGCATCTGGTACGTATAAAGTCGGTGTCGCGGCGAGTGTTTGGATTGTTTGTTGCCAAGGATTTAACTTTTTAATCAGTCCAGCACTTTCCCACTCTTGACGCAGTTGCTTCCCGATCTTGTGCGGTGTGCCAATATAGAGAGCGACGTTATTGCGAGTCACTTTTCGCATCTGCTTTTTAGCAACTTTAGCAGCACGGGCTTTTTCTTTTCCACTTCCCCAGTACCCAGTAGCAAGTTTGCCCTTCTTTCCCGCACCACCCAACAATTGCAAAGCGATCGCAAAACCAAGACATCCTAACAGCATCAACCCACTGGGAGACTGAAGTTGGTGAATTAACTGTTGAGTCGTCGTCAACTTAGAAAGATTAGGAGTATTCGATTGACTTAAAACTGTAGCCTTCATCTTCACGATTTAACCTCTTTGAGCGATTGATTCAATAGCACTAAGCGTCCCGATTCAAAACAAAAATGGCTTCGACTAACTAACTCGTTAGAATTTTGTTGAAATACATCTAAACACCGATACCCATTTCTTATTTCCGAGCTTGGCGCTAACAAGCTAAAACCTTTGGGTAATTGAGGTTTGAGCATTAAATTTAAAATATTTTGGCCATCCGTTGTATAGGCGCTATATAAGCAGCCTGCAACACCGCACAACTCAAGCGCATTGAAGTCGAACAAGAAATATTTTTTATCGGCGGCTAGCGTAATTACTTTGACTTGTTCTGCATCCGGTGAAGGTTCATTATTGGTTCTTTGGAAGCTTTCTTTTAAAGCCTTTTGAACCAAAGCAGTTTCGACAATTTTCTGTGCAGGTTGCCACCTCAATGTTGTTGATTTTTCTATTTGCGTCTTAGCCATAAAACCCCAGCCAAAAGCAACAATTGCTATCAAGGAAGCTACAATGGCTAGCCGAAGTCTATGTTTAGTAAATACATTTTTCATCGTTCAACCTTCCTTAAATACTTTCGCACTGGCAAGTGTTAGCGTCAGAAATAAGCGAGGTAATGCCTTTACTGGTTTATCGTAGAAACTTTACAGACAACCAATTGATTGCAAGGCTTGTGCGTAATTAGCTTCGGTTTTCTGACCGTAGGATTTAACAGTCAATTGACCAAAAACATCGCTAGCTTGAGCATCTATGGGAATCGAATCACCGCCAAAGTGCATCTGACCTACTCGTTGGATTAGCCTCGAACCTGTAAAAGGTTGTCCGGTTTGAGGGTCAATAGTGTTGGCTGCGCGATCGAGCAACGCCCTTGCGTCCGACCGAAATAAATTTTCTTGTTCTTGAGGATTAAAGTATTGCAATAGTTCATCGGATGTGATAGATTGACCACCATCCAAACGCGATAAGAATTCAGTTCCGCCTGGTTTGGCAGCAATTAGCGATCGCACATCCGAACGATAAGACATAAACTGCTTACTTCCCAAACCGCGTCCGCAATTTCCGGCGCGATCGCAACTGTAAGAACCTACAGATGTATAATCACCTTCCAGAGAACTGATAGCCTTAGATAAAGCATCTAAAACGACACCATTATGGGTGACTTTGCAATCTGCCATTTCTTTAATAAGAAATCCTAAATTTCGGCTATTTGCACTGGGAATTGGAAAGCTATCTTTTTGCTGATAACGCGAATTGTTAGCAGTCGATTCCAGTTGTGGTGGCGTAGCACCTGTTGGAGTTGAGGTACTGTTGCTGACCCTTGGTTCGATGAGTCCCAGGAAAATAGGCATCTTTTCTTGATAGGTGAGCCAAGGAATAGGGCCAATAAAATACGGAGTACAGCCCAAAAACTTCATGCACATACGAAAAAATAGTGCTTGAGATGCTTCACCAGTTGTTTCCTTGACTTCCCAAATCGCCACTTTGAAAGCATTGCCAAACGGGTGTCTTCCGGTAGGTTCTTTACCATTGTTAACCCGCGCCAGTATACCGTGTCCGCCTTTGACTTGTTGGTACTTTCCCGATATCCATTGCTTCCCCAGAACTGTTTCATCTCCAGCTAATTCGATGTGGGCGCAGTCGCGATCGCATTTCACGCTAAACCCTTCGCGATCGCTTCCTGAAATCGTGCGATTTCGCTCCTGTTCCGCTGTTCCAAACGCAACATCAACTAAACCCACAGCCGAACCTACTGCTTGAATCGGGTTAGGAAATTCACTAAAAGGAACCTTACTCAACCCAGGCACTTCTCTAATAAAGACTCTTTCCCAGCCTTTAAACGAGCCAAGGGCTGTATTGGATAGTTCTGGAATTGAATCAGATAAAGAGTAAGCTTCGAGTGGAATATCGTCGAGAGACAGTTCGCCTAATATGGGAGACTTTTGTAAAAGTTGAGCAATTGTTTCGGAACGATTGAAGCCTTGCTCCAGCGAAGCCGCTAATAAGTCATTAATTGGCAATACCTGCTCAATTTTTAAATTTTTCAAGGTGGGAATAGCCTTAACCAAACTGCTAATAGTTTGGAATTTCATGGCTCCGAAATCTGACAACTTGAACTTGGATAAATCTAGACCTACCAGTTGGGCAATCGTGGCTAAGTTGAAATTTTGGAGATAAAAAGATTGTTCAAAATCGCCCAGTCCTAAAAAAGTGTCAGGTTTTTGGCCTGCTACCCAACTACGGGATGGGTCAAATCCTAATTGGGAAACGATATCTGGAGGTACTGTAAAACCTCCATCCGATAAAGCTCCCGGCAAAGAACCAAAAGTAGTCTGACTCCAGTCGGGAATTGCAGCATTTTTAAAAGTTGAGATCTTAATTGCCGCACCCGGTACACTTGCAGGCGGAAATTGAGCTGTAGTGGGAAAGAAAAGGCCACCAAAAACAAAAGCCAAAATAAATCCCAAACAGCATTGACCGAAACGCTTAAATTCCACACTGTTAAAAACCCTTATCAAATGAGCTATCAACATACTGTTCTTCTCCCAATCAATAGGCAGCTGGCACAAAAGGTGGAGTCGTCATACCAGCAGTGCCGCTACGGTAAGGCGTCACTACTGGCGGCACCAACCTTGGAGTTTGATAAACAGGCGCGATGTTAACCGGAGAATAAATTGGGACTTGTTGAGGTGCTTGATAAACCGGAGAATAAACCGGAACCTGCTGAGGCGCTTGATAAACTGGAACAGAGACGGGTATCGATCGCCTGCGACTTGTAGAAGGAACAGCTGGATAAGCTTGCCGATACACTGCGTCTGGTTCCGAATAAACAGGTGCAGACGGCACCATAGGAGATCTGTCCAAGCCGTTACCCGTTCCCAAATCCCGCAGACGCGAAACTATTCTTTCGT
Source organism: Aerosakkonema sp. BLCC-F183 (assembly GCF_041929145.1). Lineage (NCBI taxonomy): Bacteria > Bacillati > Cyanobacteriota > Cyanophyceae > Aerosakkonematales > Aerosakkonemataceae > Aerosakkonema > Aerosakkonema sp. BLCC-F183. Next base: position 57,839 of record NZ_JBHFNU010000065.1, read on the forward strand.
TCAAGCCAGAAAGTCCCATTGCCATTTGCAACGGTGTACCCGCCTTCAGGCGCAATAAAAAGTCGTTAATTCGATACCAAAGGTTAGAACGATATTGTAAAATCCCTTGCGCCAAAGCAACTTGCATCCCAGTTGCAAGTGTCTCGTAGCTAACAGAAGAAACTTCGGAATTCCCCGCAGAATTATTAGCCAGATTAACAACATTCGCTCCGTTTGCAGCAGTACGTCCTTGACCGGATACAATTTCGATAACGCTATAACGTGGAACGCCACTTCCTTTAGCTACGCGAAAAGTGTAAACACTTCGATTGCTCGATCGCGAACCGGAACTTGCATCTCTGGTAACAACTGTCAATGTGGTATCTGGAGTAGAATGCAGCCCTGGAAAATTCAAATCGACAATCCGACGCAAGTGTACTACTTGAGCGCCTGGGCTATCGCATTTTCTACCTGAGTGCTGAGATTCTAAACAACCATCCACATCTAAAGTGGCATATTGTGGATTATCCAACCAAATCTTTTCAATAATCTCTCCAGTTGGAATAAAGCTGATATTTACACCGTGACCTGGCACTAGGACAACAGTCGGGGGTTTCGCTCTATTTCCGAGTGCAACGGAGCGATCGATTTGAAGTAAGGCTACCTGACGCCCTTGCCTGACTGGGGCAGCTTGAACATCCTGGTGAAAGACACCCACAAACCCAAAAGTTAAAGGCACTTGTACTAGCAGAAAACTGCAAATTTTACCCTTGTGTGAAAATTGCATGGCTTTACACCTTAACTAAAATTGGAACGATTGATTAACAAAAATCTGAACTTCTTTACCTGCGGATACATACCAAATGTTCGAGCGTTGACGCATCTCTTGTATCGCCATAGCATTTCGCTGCATAATGGACTCCAAAACTGGAGTGAATCCGCCAGACAATACAGTACCCAAAACATTTGGACTATTGCGCTCGATGCTGCGACGACCCAAACCAAATCCCAAACCGGAATTATATTCATAAGACTCGCTGCGAGGCTGATTTAATACTCGGCCAACATTACTCAGCGCACCAAAGAGGAAAGCATTAGCATTCTGCGAGAAAAATTCCCGGCTTTTGTCATCCCATTTTTTAGCAATTAATGGTTCGCCGCCATTTCCCCGAATCTCGATCGCGCCAGGGGGTAAACGATATTCGCTGCCATCGGGAAATACAACAGATTCAGCTGTGGCATTTACCCATCCATTTGACCCCACTGAAGCAACTGTAAACACAATCAAAGTGCCTTGATTGAGAATGGGCTGCCCTTCTGGATTGGATAAAGCAGATTCAAGCCGAACTGCAAAGCGCTGCGCGTTAGGATTAGAAGGCTCGTTGATATCTTTGCTGTAAGCGGTAGTAGTGCCTGACTCCTTCAAAACGGGCGTAATTAAAAAGCCGCTGGCAGTGGTTCCCACCTGAAGGTATTGACCGCTGAGCGAGGAAGGAAAATTAAGGGGTACGGAATTAGGTACCTGCTGTGGCGCTCTGCCCAACAGTACATCTTCTTCCGCATCTACCGCTTGCGTACCAGCCTCTTGAGCAACGTTGGTGGGCTGGGATTGAACTGCTGGCGATCGAGAACCATTCACTAGCAAGCTTTCTTCAGGGTCGATGGCGGCTACTTCGGGTTGGGGTTGAATTGCTGGCGATCGAGAACCATTCAGTAGTAGGCTTTCTTCAGCCGCGTCGTTGCTAGGAGCTTGGTTTGTATAAGGCGCAGGTGCGGTAATAACTCTAACAGCTTTGGGAAGCTCGATCGAGCTTCGTTGGGCTGCCGCGATCGGAACTTGCTCCCCTGGTGAGTACGCCCCCGGCGCAGCTGGGGGCATAACCGTATAAGGGTAAGCACTAACAGGTACTGGGGAAACGCCGATTTGTCCCGGCATAGTTGGTTCTGCTTGCTGAGAGGGGACAGGTACAGCAGCAACTTCTTGGCCGTCGTCCCCAGGAACATCCGCCTGTCCGTAACTACCCACGCTAGCTAGTGCTTGCCATTGTGCGAACGGATCGGGCGGTGGTGATGCCTCTGTTGCACGAGTAGGTTTGGGAGTAGGAGCGATCGGCGGTTCCTTTGGCTGTACCGCTGGAGGTTTAGGAGTAGGAGCGATCGTTGGTGCTGGCGATCGCTCCGACCGTAGCGGCGGAGTCGATCGCACGATCTGCCTCCCTGGTCGATCGAGTGCAACGGGTACAGGTGCTGGCCTATTGGTGGCAGTCGGCACTTGTCGGACTGGGGCTGGCTGGGGTACTGGAACTGGCACCGGAACTCTTTTGACCACTTCTCTGACGATGACTCTGGGCGTTCTCGAAGCTGTGCTAGAAGCTGGTGGTCTTACAACAGGTTTGGCAGTAGGGGTGGGGGCTGGCGTTGAAGTTTGAGCTTGATTTGGAGAAGTATTGCTCGCCGTGGGAGCCACACTTGGACTTGGTATTGCAGTGGGCGTTGGTGTTGGAGTTGGGTTAGAAGGGCTTTTAGCACGATTGAGTGCCGCTAATTGTTCGGCTTGGGTGCCAAGAGCGATTTCGGTCTTGAGTTTTCCAGTTTCATTTTCAGTTGGTGTCGGCGCTGGAGTTACTGCTGGGGTCGGAGTTGGAGTGGGTGGTGCTTGAGCGACTTTCCCGCGATTGAAAACGTTATTGAGAAATAGCCCAGCACTCACGAAAACGACCATTGCACCCATACCGACTAAACCACCTTTAGTCCAAGGGCTATTAGAAAAACTGCGTTCAGTTTTAGACTGGTTTGGATCGTCTAAATCAGACTCGAATAACTCATCGCGAGAAATAATATTATTCGGTGTGCCTTTTTCTTCTCCAGGGGAGTCTGATTTTTTAGCTGGGCGCGGTTCAGTATCCTCTTCAAAATTTACTAACTCGGTTAGCTTTTTGAGGTTCCAAACTGGGCCAGTTTCATCTTCATTTCGATCGCTAGAAGATGGTCGCTCTAAAGATTCTGGAGAACTGCTAGAGCGCTCTGGTAATCCTAGAGACACTTCAGATGAAGGTGAACTACTTTCACTTGCACGTATATTATCTGGATCGAAATCGGCAAATTGAGAATAATTGTCAGTGTTAGCCATTATAAATTCTCCTTAGTTAAATCGCGGATTGCATAGATTTCCAGGCCACTTTGTCGCACCGAATAAACTTTATAACCCAAGTCTGATAGGGTTTCAGTCGGTGCTTTGGGTGCTTCCACAGCTTGAACGTAAATCTCTTTATTAAAGGGAATTACATCGCCTAAATTGCTGGTTTTGTCCATTACCATCAAGTTCGCCACCATTTTGACTTTCCACTTTCCTGGTGCAATTTGGGTAGGCGGTTGAATTTCCAGAGGAACTAAAGTGACTTGAACTGAGCGGTTAAAAACCCCTGCCGGAGTAATTTGCGCTAGCTTAGTGAGAAATTCTTTCCGAAAATCTTCAGACAAAGCGAAACTCGCTTGCCATGACGCTGTGGTAACGCGATTTCGGTTGTCTATTTTTACGCCAGGGTCGGGCTTGGGATTGGCAGCTTCCTCTACAGTAGTAGCTGGTAAAGTTCCCGACCAATTCATCATTAACGTAAAGATATCAGCGACGAATTGGCTAATAACTTTTGGGGTTCTTTCTTTAGAGCCAAGGGGCGCTACTGCTATAGTTTTACCTGTTTCTAATTGCACTAAAGTCGGTGGAGCTTTTCGAGCCAAACCGGAATAAGCACCGTATAGGAGAATTACTCCTAAAAGATTGATAATATGTAACGCCAGAGTGACAACAGCAAAAAGTGCTAAAGTATCGCTGGTGGTAAAGCGCTTTTCTTGTCTTTCTAAAAAGCGCAGACGCTTGGTTGTAGCTGATTCTTCCGTGTAAGGAGTTTGAGGAGAAGCCATAAACAATTCAAAATTCAAAATTCACGCATTCAAAAAATGGGGAAATTCCAGAATTTGGTTTTAGCGACCGAGTATTTTAGAAAATACGAAGCTAGTAACTTGTCCAACGGCGTTAGCACCGCGACGTACATCTTTACCGCCTGCAAGTAAACCGTGCCGAATCACAGTTTGGAGGGCATCGAAAACAGCTTTTCCGGCACCTGCTGCTAACGCTAGGGATAGTATTGGTGCTAATAAACCAACAGCAAAAGCAAAAATCATGGGGTCGTTATCTCCTGCATTTACAACTAATGTGGCGACCAATCCCGTTACGATATTTAAAGACAGTTTGACTAATCCAACTGAGTAAAACCCAATCAACCAAGCAAAGATAGCTTTTTGACCAACCGGAAGGAGAGTACCACCAACTGCTAAAGGGCCAAGTAAAGCTGTTAGTAACCAAGTGATTTCAACTAACCATTGAAAAGCCATACCAAAAGCAATCAGTAACCCTCTAGCCGCCATAACGAGCGTGTTTTGAACGCTGGATTGCAAAGTGTTAACTAAGTTTTGTCCTTGCTGTAAAGGATTGAGAGAATCTAAAAAGTTTTGATAAGACTGTGAAGGATTTGGTGGAGCAGAAGCTTTAGCTTGTTCTACCGCATTATTCACGCAATCTTGCTGTTGAACTGGGTCGGCTTTACTAGCACATTGAGCTAAAATACCACGCGCTAAATCTTCGGAACCAATTTCTAACATTACCTTTTGATAGGCTTCTTGTAGGCTAATGCTAGACGCTGTTTCAGTTAAGATTGTTTGATTAACTTGGTTGATTAATGACCGCATACCTTTGGTAGAATCTGATAAAAGCGAGGCGTTATTTGCCAACAAGCAAATAACTAAAATCGGCCAGATTAGTTCGGCGAAACTGCGGACTTCCTCCCCATCAATCAAATCTTTAGCCCACTGCACCATGAAAATTAGTAAAGTGCCAACGGCGAATAAAATACCCAGATTGGCGAGGGCTGTGTATAAGCCGCCACCCAATACGTCATCCCAAAGTCGATCGAGCGATGCGCTGATAAATTGAGAACCTTGTGCAGATTGATTGACAATTTGAGAAGCTTGGTCTTGCACAGCCCCAAATAAGAGCGACCTTTTCCATAAAAAACTTTGGGATAACATTTCCATCTTGAGTCCACCTAAAACGACCTAGAACAATCTGGCTCTTGAAAAAATACGTAAATTGCCAAAACCCGTACTAACTCGCTCGCTATCTGCGGCTTGGTTTTGACCGTCGATAGCACGAGAAATATTTGTTAAGTTGACATTAGCTAGTTCTTGACGTTGGGCATCTTGTGCCATATCCTGCCTCATGGAGCCGAGAACACCGCTAATTTCTGCATTTTGGGCAGCTATTCGTTTCATGACATTCTGAGTAACTACATCTGACTGAGCGATTTGTGCTTGCTGCTGCACCGTTTGTACTGCTTGTTTGGTAATTTGCAGTTGTTCTTGAGTTCGTTGCTGTCCTTCTTGACTGAGCGTTGCAGATGCAGTTGCTCTAGTAATTTGGCGATCGATCTCGTTGGTTGCTCTTTCTTGTGAATTAATTGGTTCAGCAGAGTTTGATAAATTTTCTTCGACAGTTTTTCGAGTAGCGATCGGATCGGGTATTCCTAAAACGCCTTTAGCTTGCCCTATTGCATTTTGCAAATCGGCATTAATCGACTCTTCTAACGGTTGAATTTTGTCATTTATGACTTGGCTAATATACCGTTGAGCTTCTTCAAAATACTGGAGAAACTGGTTCAATAAACCATTGAAAAAGTCTCCCCCACCCATCGGTATAGTAACAGCACGACTAGGAGCGGCAGAAGCAATTAAAAGCATCGCAGCTAAACCTAAAACAAGCGTGGTTTTTTTGAGGTGTTGGTTCGGTTTCATATTTCCTCCTTGTTGAAAAGAAACTTGCTCAAGCACTTTTACTTAGAGCGACAAGTTGTTTGCTAAACTCTTGGATAGCGATGAATTTATCGCTGTATTTTTGGAAAGCGATCGCACGCGCCGCCTGTTCTTCAGGATTGTTAGCAACTGCTGCTAATAACTCGGCAGACGGATAGTAGCGGCAGTACGTATAAATGCCGTTATCGTCTAACAACCATTGCGAATACATTCCGCTTCGGCGCGGGAAAAAGCTTTCGGTAGAATTTTTGTAAATAATTTCAGGTGGGTATTTGAGAATATTTACAAAGCTATCTGCTGCTGTTGGTTGAATTCTACCGATTAATCTGGTAGACAAGTTTTGGAATATTTTTGCACCACTTGGAGAAGTAGCGATCGTATCGGGATCTTGTGCGGATAAAATAACACGAATACCCGATTTAGCTCCGTTGGCACATAATCTTCCAACTAAAGCGGCGATGCTGTCATATTCAAACAGAATTGGCGATTCATCAATGAAGAAAATACTAGCTTTTGATGCCAAAGCACGCCGTAAAGCTGCTGAATAAGCACTTAAAGAAAGGATGGCTGCATCTTCATCGTTGGAAAGATTTCTGAGGGCGAAAACAAGCAACCTTGCATTACTTCTAAAAGTCGAAGGAAGTGCGATCGCTCTACCAACTCGCGAAGTCAGCCAAAACCGCAAGCGCAGTTTGATTAATTGCAGCGCCGCCGGAATATCGCCAGCCAGTGAATCCAAGCGCAGCCGTTCGGTAGAACAGTAGCTCAGAAAATCGTTTAAAGTGGGCATTTGTTGCCATTCTTGCGATCCAAACCCATGAGTAAATGCGGTGGCGTAGCGATCGCGAATTTGCCAGTCGCTAAAGAAAGCATCCAAAGCTAAAGTTAAAATCGATCGCACAGTGTCCAGAATGGCAGTATCTCTCATCCCGCTGGTGCGTTTTCCACCGATCGCCATTGCCATCAATGCGGAAGTTAAAAAGTCCTTATAATCTTCAAATCGCTCTTTTTGAAGTTGTGGCGATAAGCTACTTAAATCCGGTAATTCAAATAAATTTGAAGACTCTTTTCCAATATCAAAATAAGCGCCATCTTCACCCATAAACCGGGTATAGTCTGTGAAGGTGCTGCTACCATCCGGCTTGGGATAGTCCATCGCTACTACTGGCATTCCCCGCGCTAAAGCTTGCGTTAAAATACCTGCTGCCATTACCGATTTACCAGAGCGAGTTGTACCGAACAGACCTAAATTTTTGTGCCGATCGTATAAGTCGATAAAAACAGGCGTTCCTCCCTCTCCCGCTATTAATTCAAACCCAGTTTTATCGCCGCTTCGCGTGCGGACTAAAGGCATCAAACCCACAACTTCGCTGTTTAGATAAAGTCGGCGGCGATTGAATGGGGTAGTCATCAGACGTTCCCAACATATTGGAAACGTTTGCAGCCAAATTTTCCAAGGATATTCGGTTTCTCTAATCACCCAAGCTGGGCGAAGAAATAAAGATTGCAAGTGACGACACGCTTCGTCTAATTTTTCCCTACTCGGACGGTAAACTAGGAAAACAACAGCAGTATGGATACCGACTGCACCGCGATAGAGTTCAGCTTGAGCCGCCACTGCATCTTCAATTTTTAATAACGAACCGACATCTACAGAACTTTTTTCAGTAGCCAGTTCAGCGCTAACTGTAGACTGTTTGGTAATGCGCTGCATATTGCTTTTTACTAACCCATCGTTAGCTCTCATTAACTGACAATAAATTTCAGTGTCATACACTTCATCGCGTGCCAATACTTTCCATAAATAGGACATTTGGGCATATTTATCTGTCCAACCGCCTGGTTTATCTTGGAAGGTTAAAGCACCTATGTATTTATTTTTGATATGCGTCCAACGGCGATCGGCAACGGGAACTGAAGATTCAGATTCCATTAATAAAGTTGTGGGATGCACATCTGAATATTGATTTTCTCTCAAGCCGTTTTCGTCTAAAACTAATAATTGAGGAATTGGGGGTGGTGGAGTATCGTTAAATCTCGACCACAAATGCGACCACATTTCTTGAGCGGTAAAAGGGCGAATCTCTAAACCCATTTTGTTAGCAAGTAATTGCTCCCAGCGTTGGAAACCATCGATGAAAGAAGCATAAAGTAACTTTTCTACTCGGAAAAAGCGCAGTTCGTGAATTTCTCCGGTGAACTTTTTCCATGACTTTTCGATGAAAGCTAGGGCTTTTTCAATGTTATCCGTTGTCCCTACCGTTTCAGGTTCTATCGTGTAGGTTCCGTACAAGCGGAGGAATTTTGGTTTTCGGATTCCTTGACGAGTTAGCTGCCGTATTCGTGCTTTTTCACTCAAAACTAGATATTGCAGTTCTGGATTTGGTGCTGTTTCTACTACTGTTTCTAGTTCGGCTTGTCGTTCGGCATCTGTGGTGAAAGAACCTAGATGAATAGTCAGCCGTTCGTCAAAAGGTAAGTCTTTTAATCCAGATTCGATCGCATCAAATATCGGGTCAATTTCCTCATCTTTTAAGGTTGAGTGAACCCCAAGGCACTCAAACCCAAACTGGATCGTAAAACTGTCTTCACCTTTTTTGAGTACGTAGGCTCCTATTGGGCGATCGAATAAATTAATTTCCAGCAAGCTAGCTAATTGAAAGGCGTCTTCTAGGGGCGTTACCCGAATCTTGCCAAAGCCATTATCGACCTCACGCTTACCGATTTTTTGTTTAGGTTTAACTCTTTTTTTCTTAGACTTATTGTTATCTAAATACTCGCTCGAATTTTTGGTTTGAAAAAAGTTTAGTATCCCCATTATTTTCTTCCTCGCGTTGCTTTGAAACCTTTTCGTTGTGAGCGTTGTAATTCCATCAAAATTCGTCTATTAGAAATTTTGGATTGATTAACTTCTCTGTTTTCCAGAAGAGGTTGATATAAAGCAAACCCTCTTGTCCAATTAGGAACTGAAATGAATTTAGATAACCACCACCAAGCACCATTTGCTGTAAGTATCCACCAGGTAGCGCATCCCCACCCAGCTGCTAACCCTGTCCACAACCAAGACAGCCCAAATACGGTTTTGCAAACGTAGTAGCTGACTAAACATATTCCTGCCCAAGGAGCAACCTGATTGCCGGGGAATGGCCCCAACTTTGGGGTTTTTCCCAAAGTTGGGTTAACTGGTCTAAATGTGCTAGCAGGTTGAAAAGAGCGCGAATTTGGCATATTTTTTCGATTGGATCGATCGAGAGACCTTTTTGAATTCAAAATACAAATTTTGAATTTTGAATTTTGAATTGATCGGACGTACCTGCAAACAAATTGAAATCGCGCTTACGCTTTTCTTAAGGTGTACCGCCACCGCCACCTGTTCCTTGACCAGTAATTAAAGTGGCAAGGATATCTCCTAATGTCACGACAACCAAAATAATTAGGGGAGTTCTGGCTAAATTTTGCCAATCTTCGTCATTCCTGGCTGCTGCAATTACCCTTACTAAGGATATTGCTAAATACAAAACGAAAATGGCTCGAAGGGTGTTAAATACCAGTGCATATATATCAGTGCCTCCTGCACCACCCGCACCAGCGCCTCCTTCACCCCCGATCGGGAAAGATTGACGCAGCCATTGTTCTGTATTGACAAAGAATTGAGCGTGAGCGGGAGCAGCACTTAAGGTGAGGAACCAGATTGTAGCCATAACTAGAAACAATACGGCTCCCGCTCTTATGTGTCCTCTATTAACTCCGCGAGCTATTTTTGTCAACAATTTGTTAAACTCCTGCCGCCAAATTAATGCGGCAGAACCGAACAAAAATGACACAGACAAAATCAAGTTTGAGAAAGTAAATCTTATGAGTAAATCCACAAACAGTAATCCTGAAGCTGTGTGCATAAGTAACTCGATCGGAATTTGGTTGAGAGCGAGAAAGGTATTGAACCCTCTGCTTTTATTGAAAGGAAAGTTTGGTAATGGCATAACAAAAGTTCAAGCAACTTATTTATTATTAGTACCTTAACTGCTACTTAAATTAAACCGTTCATTGGGTAGAACCTCATTGTTTATCATTTCAATGCTATGGTTTTGTGTTAACTAAGACCGGGGTTGTATTCGCTAACCAAGGGGAATTAATAAGAATTAATACCTTAGAGATAAATAGACTACGACTGAGGTAGTAGAATATTCGAGCGGCGGATAACAATTGAATAAAGCATTTATAATCGGAAGACAAAATAGTTCGATCGTCAATGACTAATAACATGAATGCGCCACCGCCGAAAACCGGAAAAAAAGGTACGTTGCAACTGGCTCAAGAGTTCCTGGGGTGGTTGCTGACAGTATTATTGGCTGTGTTGGGTGGATTTCAAATACTTAGCGGACAATGGCAACACGGAGGAGTATTGCTTGCTATCTCTGCTATTACTTACCCACTCAATCGCTTACCTGAATGGATAAGACTCTTGCTCAGCATACCCGCTGCCCTTTATTTATTCTCAGTGAGTTTGGATTAAGGCGACTATTTTCTAACCTTAGACAGAGGTCAGCGCTGGTAGTTATTAATAAGGAAGGATGCAGATGCAGTGGAAGGACATTGACTTATTACTGGAAGAATTCAGGATTATCTCCATCCAAAGCCTATTAATTGAGAGGCTGGAAACCATTAGCTTTATCGCCAATTTTGGCGTGCAGCGACAGTTGCCTGTTTATATCTGGAATTTAGGACAACAAGCATTCTGGGAAATCCGATTTAGTAGAGCGTCTATTGATTGGTGCTTGTGCGGTGATAGCTGGGAAGCTGTCTTTCCCGCACAAGCTTTAAGCTTTGTGCAACGCTATGCTGGGTCGGCGATGTTTATCGTTGAAAATCTCCAGTCGCTCATGCAAGTATCGGCTGATGCTGATGCGGCAACAAAATCGAGTGCTTTGCGCTTGCGATCGATGTTAGTAAACTTGCTTGGTGAATGGAAAGCTAAGGTTAAGGCTAACCAAAAAGAATCCGTTCCTTACCTGATCCTACTTGGGACGGAGGCAACAGAATTACCCTTGGATTTAGCTTCTGCGATCCCCGAATTGTGGAAACCCTTGCCGGATCTCCAAGAGATTGGTATCCATATAGATTCACTCATACAATCTCCTTTGGCTGCGGGTAAATTGCGCTCGAGCAATTCCCTAGTCTTAGCCGCGACTGGATTGAGTAGAGAAGAAATCACTATAGGTTTAACGTTAGGACTAAAGCACTCACAAGCGACAGGAAACGACGAAACAACAGTTATTAACTACCTTTTGGAATACAAAAAAGAGCGACTCAAGCGCACTCTGGATCTAGATTTCGTTGCACAACCCAATGTTAACGGATTTGGTGGGTTGGATCGATTGCGAAATATGTTCGAGCAGGTCAAGAACCAATATACTGATGCGGCAAGAAACTGTGGCTTACCCCTACCTAAAGGTTGCTTGCTGGTTGGGCCACCCGGAACTGGGAAATCTAGAGCCGTGAAAGCGTGTGCCTATCAATTAGGATTCCCATTGTGCATTTTGGATGTGGGTATCATTGTCGCCAGAGGTGTTGGTTATCTACGGGAAATAATTAGGCGCTTAGAAGCTTTGGCTCCTGTAGTTGTAGGCTTTGACGAATTTGATAAATTGTTCGATACCGAGCGAGTTTCTTCTGGTGAAGCCACTTCAAATCGGCAAATATTAGGGACATTGTTGACTTGGTTGCAGGAAAAAACCAGTTATACTTACGTAATTGCGACTTTAAACCGTTTTAATTCTTTACCTCCAGAACTGACTCGCGAAGGACGGTTCGATCGCAGGATTTACGTCGGTTTTCCTCAGCATATCGAACGTAAGGAAATAATCCAATTGCACGCACAGCGTTTCGATTCGCGTTACCAACATGGTGATGGGCCGTTAACTGAAAGTGAATGGAGACAACTGCTTAACCTGACGCAAAACTTTACGCCAGCAGAGTTAGAGCAGATGGTCGTTAAAGCGGCGAATGCGGTCTTTGAATCTCAGTATTCTGCCGCACGAGCGAGCTTGAGCATTTCTATCCAATTATCACTACAAGACCTACTGGCACAAAGAGGTACGATTTTTACTTTGTTTTCTGCCAGGACTGATGAGGTACTGGCAATGGAAAACCAAGCTAAGTATATTTGCTCACCTGCCAGTTCTCCCGATACTTCAATGTTCGCCCCACCGCTTGTTAGTTATTGGGGTCAGAGGTTGGATCGAAATCAAAACCAGCAACAACTAAGTTAGAACTATGGGTAATAAAAGTTTAGCGGATCGCCTCTGGCGCTGCGATCCGCGCAATCGCGTCGCAGATACTTTTGGCTGGAGCATTGGGATTAGCCTGCTTGCCATGATGTTGGCAGGAGTAATTACTAATTACACTCGCCCTAAAGTGCAAATTACTTTAGGTGATACAAAGTTTACGCTCGAAGTTGCTAATACTCCAGCAACTCAATCTAGGGGGTTGATGAAAAGAACCGCAAGCCAGTTAAAAGAAGGAGGTATGATTTTTCCCGTACAGCCCAGTCGGAACGTAGCAGTTTGGATGAAAGATATGCTGGTGCCTCTTGACATAATATTTCTACGTGAAGGGAAAATTGTCCAGATTATGCACCAAGTTCCTCATTGCGAAGCTAATTTTCCTTGCCGTCCAATTGCGTCGCACGGTCAAGTTGATACCGCGATCGAGCTTTTGGGCGGGACAGCCCAAAGCGTTGGTTTAAAAGAAGGGATGAAACTTAATTTACCGATTTTAAAAAAATAAATAACACTTATTCTTGAATAATTAGGCGCATATACATAAAGTTAGTAAATCCTTATGTATATGCCTAATTAAGTTTATAAATTTAAAATATTATCTTTGGCGTTGTATTATAACTACTAAAGTTATACAGCAGTTTGCGCTGTAATGAGGTACACTAAATTTTCTGGTGCGGTTTGGAATGAATTGGTTTACTAATTGCTACTGTACCTCATAAGAGCGCAAACCGCTGTAACGCTCTTGTGTCACTCTGATGAGAGTATATTCTGAAACCCTTGGTATAAAAGGCTTTTACCTAAAAAATGACTCAAGCCGTCTATAAAATATAAAACGTAGATACCATAAGGCTTTCGCGGCTTGAGTCATTTTTTCTTTAATGAGAGTGACACAAGAGCGGTAAATCTAAAGGCATAGAACGAATCTAACTTAAGTTCGATCTCATATTTAGTTTGTGAAAGCCAGAATATGTGTTATATAAAACAAAAAAGCGTGGCTTACTAATTCCCTTTGATGTTCTCTTTTCAGATGACATCTGGCTAGATTCAGCACTGACAAAACTACCAAAAAAAACTGTCTACTGGTGCTGAAAATGTTTGAATTAATCAGAAACCTTTGTTCTATGCAAGGAAACTCGGTTTTGTACGCTACCTCCGGGCTTTTGAGAGGCGGCGGGAGCAGCTGGCGGATTTACTATACTTTTATAGACAATCAGCCTGCGATTCTAATTGCCAGAGGCACCATTGCAAAAATGTTTGGAGTTTCTGCAATGGCGGTACAAAAATTCATCATTAACTACAAATTTCCTACTTTTGAGGTTACCTTACAGCCTCCTAATAAAAGTAAATTAAGGACTCTTACTCTCTTGTCTACGGCGGTATACTACTGGAAATACCTCTCCAAAAGAAAGAAATTGTCCCATTTATCAACCCGTACTGATGCGCGTTGGGAAAAATTCATGGCTGATTGTGAGAATTTTAAATATGCAGAACTTTTTCCAGAGCCAGAAGCCGTTCAAGATTCAGATTATGTCTGTACGCCTGACTATGATTTTGAAGAAGATATGTCTGAGTATGGTGTTTTATGTGACTGTTTCTTTGAATCTATTGGAATGCTTTCTGTAGTAGTAGATCGGCAAGGTAAATATTGGATTTCACCACAATCCGGTTTGTCTGTAATCGATGCTTCAACAGAATGGTTGGATAAGGATTTGAAGCTTTCTGCTAAGAAAAATCGCCTTTTACAACAACGAGGGTTTTCCGGCAGATATTGTCAACTTATTTATCAAACCCCTCACGGCCATATTTGTTGTGACACCACTTTATCTTTTGAAGATTGGCTCACTATTTGGGGTTACTTCGCTCTCCAAAAAAATCAGAAAGCTCTAGCTTTGTTAAAACTGCTTGCACAAAAACCTTTGGCAAAACTTTTGAAGGAGAAAAGCCATAATTAGGCTGTTGGTTGTTGGGGTAAAAACGAATTGCACTCGCGTTAAGCTCCCTGTGGGAGATGCAGGAGATAGCTAAGAAGATTTTTGGAGCATTTTCCTCATCTTCTTCACCCGCCTCACCTTTTTGTCATGTAAGTTTTGAAAACATGAATATTATCTCTATGCACAGATCGGCTAAATTCATACCCCTGTTACGCCGTGGGGTATGGCGTTATTTGAACATTGAATTAAATGCTTATCAACTACCAGATGAAAGCTTTGTATTCACTTTTCGACAAATAGCAAATCCGGTTGGTAAAGCCAGTCAATCTGTATGGCATTTCCTAGAACAAACAGAAACTGGTGAAGAGGTTTTTGAAGCTTATTTGCCTAACCATATCCTAGCTAATGTTTGTACTTTGGAAACAGCTGCTAAATATTGGCAATATTTAGCATTAACGCCAACTGAACTGACAAAAAAAGCAAAAAACCAACCCGGACAGTTATGGTCTGCTGCTGAACACTACCTCAATTCACAGGCTAATCATTCTAATTCCCAAGCTTCTTTAGTTTCAAGTTCGGAACCCAGTCACTTGAAAGTTATTAAGGTTTTTAACATAAAGTTGCTGGATTCTACAAACGCTTCTTTGCGGGTTTTGGCTTGCAGGCATACCGAACAAGAAATCTTGTATTTAATCGACATGGCTTCTTTTCTGGAACTACTTGGTATTCAATCTGATTGGTTAGCACGTTCTGCGCCTTCGGTTCGTCGCACTTGGAAAGCGTATGGCCTGACAAGCGAGCCTAGATCCTGCTATCTAGAGAATGGAACCCAGGTATTAAGTTTCGCTTTGTCAGATTGTTTAGCAATTTGCGAATATTTAATCCTCAAGAAAGGTAATTCTAGGGCGGCGGACTTTTTGATAGCGCTTGGCCGAATCCCTCTAGAGGCTAGATGTCAGCCATATTCACTCCAAAGCGATCGCACTTGTCAATCCAACAGGTCTGAATTATTGCAGCCTCATTGAAAAAGAGGGTAAAGCTGGCACGACCGATGCCCGCCCCCTTGCATGAACAAAGGCCAAATTTTTATGGCGATCGCTTTCCGACCAAAGACGGCGATCGCCATAAAATTTTATTGCTAAGTATTCTGCTATCGTGAATTAAAGTTATGCTGCCTTATTTGGCTTAGCTTTAGCCCTTTGCTTAAAACTTTCAAAGTCCACAATATTAGATTTTTTAGCAGCATTCCAAACGTCTTTAATAAGGCAGGATAGTTGGGGAATAACAATCAATACAAATTGTCCATTTTGCTTATTTTTTTGAGCAGCAACGTTCATCACGCGAGGCATATCAGACCAATCAGGCACTACCCAATAGACCTCATCATTGACCACAACCAAATGCTTATCTCTAAGGCTTTCATCAAATCCACTATCATTTAAAAATTGAATAATCTTTCTGACCGTCTGTAGAGATATTTTTTCTCTTAGATGGCTAATAGCTCGAATCTCTAAAACTTGCTCCCAGGTGTAAATCACCGTTGGTTTCTTAGGATTGCCGTATTTTTGAGGCACAACAACTTTCGTCCTATCTAAGTAGGCAAGACGACTGGATGTAGTTCCGCAGAGGGCTAAGGTTTCCTGACGAGTAAAGCCGTCCATAGTGCTAGCGCTTAGTGGTCGCAATCTCGATCGTTTAGTAACATACACCTATTTATCCCTTATCTTAACAAAGATTTAATATTTTTGCCAATTTCTAATGTACACCTTATAAAACATTGTGATAAAATCGAAATGTAGCAATGCAAAAGGCTTATGGCTTTAACTTAGGAATGAAAAGGTGGGTTAAAAAAGCGATCGCACCTGAAGCAGACCCATCTATTTGCTGGATGTCTACCTAAATTACGTAATATGCTCGTCAAGCTTGATTTTCAGGAACCTAAAGGAGGTACATGATAGATTCGATGCGTTGGAGAGAGTGGTTTTGGAACCTGCGGAATTTTGTCTCAAATGGGTTAAGAACATCAAGCCGGGAGAAAGAGGCTATTACAAAGCCTGCGTAAAGGTTCTCTCCAAGGTGACAGGATTATCGGAACGAACAATTGAAGGGTGGGGGCCAGACTTTTCAGGCCGTCCTGACTCAGTTGCAGTCACCCTCCGCAAAGAGGACATACTTAACCAAATTAGGCAGTTAGTAAAACCGGATGACTTGTCCGATCTCTTAGACTCTGGTAACTAAATACGTAAATTGCGTATATTGATAGTCAAATAAAAGTAAAAGCCCCGGCTACCAACCGAGGGCACAAAACAAAAAAAACAAGCCTCTATCATGCCACACCCAGCTTCTTTGTGCATCAAAACCAACCCCCCACCCATAGCAATCAGCCTATTTGCCGGAGTAGGAGGCATGGACTTAGGAATGCGATCGGCTGGGTTTGAAATAGCCCTAGCAATAGAAAAAGACCCACTAACAGCAGCCCAATACCGGGAAAACTTCCCCAACACCCCAGTATTGTGCGCCGATGTCACCCAACAGACGGGTCAAGAAATACTTGCTCGTATCGGCAATAACAGAGCGCCAGATCTAGTAGTAGGAGGCCCATCCTGTCAAGGCTTCTCCCGCATCGGCAAACGCGACCCACTAGACTCACGCAACTCTGGCGTTAACCACTTTGTTCGCCTAGTAGGAGAACTCCGTCCCCGCGCCTTCCTCATGGAAAACGTCACCTCCATGCGAGATGAGCGCTACGCAGAACTCGTCAACCACTGTTGGCAGCAACTAAAAAGCTACGGCTACCAAATCCGAGAATGGAAACTCAACGCCGCCAAATACGGCGTCCCCCAATCGAGAGAACGCCTATTCTGGGTCGGTTGCCCAGACACCTCAATCAGCACCCCAGAGCCAGCCCTAGACAAAACCACAGTCTGGGATGCTTTAGGCGATTTAAAGCCATTAGAAGCCCTGCTAGCCCTAGATAACGACATCCTAGAAACCAACTGGCAACCAGGAGAATACAGCCAGTACCTCAACACCATCTTCACCCCACCAACCAACTGGAATCCCCAACGACTAACAGGCTGCACCCTCACCGACCATTCACCAGAAGTAATCGCAAGATTCATCACCGCAGCAAACGGAGAAATCGAGCCAATCAGCCGCCTATACCGCTTAGACTACCAAAAACAATGCACCACCCGAGAGAGCCGGAACAGCAACCCCTCAAGGCGGACACACCGCACCCCGCCCCATTCACCCAGAGTATCCCAGAGTCATCACCGTCCGAGAAGCAGCCAGACTATCCTCATTCCCCGACTGGTTTCAATTTCACCCCACCAAATGGCGAGGACACAGACAAATTGGCAACGCCGTTCCCCCCCTGCTAGCGCGTGCAGTCGGAATGCAGCTAATCGACGCCCTCACCAAAACACAAAGTTTTCCAATCAATCAAATCAACTTAACCCACAACAAAGGGAGCATCACCATGACATCTACCACCACTAACTTCCTAGACAACTACAACTTCCCACCACTCACCAACAGCAAAACAATCAAACTAGCCAAAGAGATAGTAGAATTTGGGTCTGCCCACGCCGCATCCCTCGGAAAAATCAAAGAAGCTGGCTTAGAACTAGGCTACAAATTACTCGAACTTGAAAACGCAGTCGGACAAAGCGAAGTCAAAGAAATCCTCAAGCACAGCTTCCCCAAAGAAATAGTCCGCTACTTGAGAAACCTACTCTGCCAAGCCAAACTGATCGAAAAATGTCCTTCTCTGTACTCACGCATATTATCAATGCCCATCTGCCACACAGCCATACTCCTTGCAGGGACAGAAGAACAAATCGAACAAATCCTCACCAGCGACATCAAATGGACAGTAGAACTACTCAAACAGCGCTTAAAAGCCGATAATCATCACGATACAACCCTACCAATCCCCCAAATCGCCATCAACGCCCCAGTCAAAATCATCGCAGACGCCCCCGACTCAGGAGAAATCGCTAGAGTACAAAATATCGACGACAATAATGTCACAGTCACCAAACTGCATACTGGAGAACTTAGCAAATTCGATATCAACGAAGTCAAACCATTATGTCCCGATACTTATACCTCACTCACCACCATCCTAGCCACCGCAGCTAGCTTACACACCGCATTCAAAGCCGCAGCAGACACAGGAGACCAACGCTTACAGAACGACATCGAAAACAAACTCAACTCCCTAGACAAATCCTGCCGTCAACTCACAGCCAGACTCGCATTAACCGAAAAAGCTGCCAAAAACCTCGCCACCTATGCCGCTGCAACTACCAATGTGGACCTTCCTACAACACAAGAAGAATGCGCGAGTACCTTCCGAGTCTGGAACATCGAAAAAGAAGAAGAGCGAGAACCAATTATAGCCAAAGCACAACTACTAGCCAAACTGAGAACCAAACAAATATTTGCACAACCGACACTAGCAGAACTAGCAATAGCCACAGCCACCATCTTACACAAACCCACCACCAAAAACGCAGGTGGCGGGATTCCCATCAGCACCAGAGAATACAGTGAATTAACCGACCTGGTACAAGAAAAAGACTCAACCATACAACAACTCAAAGCCGAACTAGATGAAGTTAAAGCAAATCGTCAAGTGGTAGCAGAAACACCAGATAATACCATCTCCGAGCGATTAGATGTAATGCAGAAAGAGATGGAATCACTGCGGACTGCATATCAATCGATCGAGCAGAAATACAGCAATGCTGTAACAGAATTAGAATCCTACAAACAACTGGTAGAGAAACAAGAATCAGAAATCAACGCCCTCAAAAACGGCAATACATCAGTTAAGGTGACAGAGGATAGCACTCCTACCGAAACATTCCAACCAAATGACATAGTGAGGATAATTGCCAGTAGCAATCAAGCCTTAATCAATCAAATCGGCATTTTCCGAGAAGTTGAAATAGAAGAAACATCTTTGGGAACAAGAGAAAGAGCCGTAGTCGTGTTAAATCCAGGCACGAGATTTCAAATCCCCGTGCGGATTGCCAATTATCAACAATCATTAGAAAAATTGGCGATAACTAAAGAGGAATTTCTCGTATTTGCACAAGCAGAAGACTTAGTGGAACAAAACAAAGACTTACAAAGTAGAATCGAACACAAGGAATCGAAAATCGATGAAGCAGTTTGTCAGATAGGTCGCTGTCTGGCTCAACTTGGCGTACCTGGGTGGTATGAAAAAGGCGTATATATTGACGACCAAGGACGCACTCATTCAGATGCACGGGCGTTAGAAGAAGGAGTCAAAGCTATCGCTGAAATTCTCGTCAATCTAGAGACACAAGTATCTTATTCAGAACAGTCTGACGAAGACATCGAATTTTAGGTAGTACAGGACTTTTATTCCCAGCGTTCAGCCACAACTAGAGTAATTAATTCGGCTGCTTTATCCAAAGCAAACAAAAACCTGATTTTTTGGTCACCCCGTTAAAAGTTAGTGTCAATCCTAAGCGCCGAACATCCCTTTCGCAGGAATTTAAATACTGTGAATTTAGCTCCAGAATCTCTCTGGCTTTTTTTCCTGACTTTGATTCTGCCCATCGTAGTGTTGCTGCTCTATCAGCAGTTATTCGCATATTTTCAACATATCCACCTTGCAGGAAAGGCGAAATTGTCATCCCAAGAAAAAACCCCAGCCCCAGTATTCCTGCAAGACATCCAGATGCAAGGGCTATAGTACTCCAGGGTTGTAAACTTTCCTTTTTCTTTGCTTCTGAGCGTGCCTCTCGAATTAGTGCTAAAGCTGCGTCTGCGATCGCCTTTTTCTGCCGTGAAATCAGTACCCGCTCGGACAATTCCAACGATTGTTTCAATTCAGCAGAACCCTCTTTGAACATACGTTCTAGCGTGTCAGGGGTTTCAGATAGCAATAATTGCAACTGCCCCAATAAAATGGGAAAGATTATCCCCGGATCGTCAGGTTGCAGATCGGTTAAAGCTACATAATCCCAAACCTTTTGCTGAAAATCTTCAGATTTATCTTTTAACAATCGCTTCAGTAATGGAAAATCCTCCGGTTTTTTTACTTCTTGGGTCATGGCAGCACTCCCGTTTCTGCAAATACAGTTACCGCATCTGCTGTGAAGTTATAGAGTCGGCTTCGTTCCCATACAGGCCAAACTTTTCTCCCATTGCCGTTCGTACTAGCCGATAAAGCTTCTCTAAATGAAATTCCCTCTGCGTTCAATTTATCCCGTTCTCTCTTGGCGAGGCGAGGAAATTCCATTTGAATAATCGGTAAGATTTTGTGACCAGTTTCATCTACATCTTTGATAGTTTTATCTTTCTTATCGATTTCTGGTTTTTCGATAATTGCCTGATTTTGGCTGGCTTTAGGCAACCGAATAATTTTCTGAGTGAGGTATTTTAAATTTGGGTCATTCTCGATGTTTTCCCAATTGCTTGCTATGCCATGATTTCGCACTAGAATGTGTTGGATATGTCCTCCGTAATGCCACAAAGAATTTAAAAATAGATCGAGGCTTTCTTTAAATCCATTCGTGACAAACCAATAATTGATTTGAATTTCCACATCCTTCTCTTCTTCGGGTAGTTGTATTAGAGGTAAGACAGTACGATCGAGCCACGCACGGATGTTTGTATCTGCCTGAGCAGGTAGGTTAACTAAAACTGGTAAATTTTTAGCAGCTGCCCAGTTTAGAATTTCGTCCGCCGCGTCTTCGCGATCGGTATTATCGCTTAATTGTAAGCGGTGAGCTGCTTCTACTTCATTTTTTTGGTACATATTCCACACATCGGGATTGGTGCGATCGCAGTCCACCACAATCACTTGTTTTCCCTTTTTCTGATAGTAGTAAACAATTGCTTTTCCCACCGTCGATTTTCCTATCCCACCAATTTCACCTCCACTGATATGTACAACAATTTGTTGTTTCTCTTCTGCGGAGAGCAGAATTGACGTCTGAGTAGTATTTTCTTCTAAACTTGCTCGATTCTCAAGGTCTTCGCTGCCTTTAATTTCGATGGACATAGCTTTTGTCTCCTGCTTAGTTTTTGAAATTGACTTGCGAGGCATAGTGGTTGCAATAGCTCTGGATATAATTTTCAGGCTTTATTTATTTATGTCACTTTTGCCTAAATAAAACCTTGCCCCTTTGGTAGGGAGGTTAAAAAAGCCTCAGCGTTATGTTTTCTAACAAAAGATAGAGATTAACTCTGTCTTTGCTATTAAATTGGTCTTCTTCCTAATAGCTAAAACCTCAGCGTTATGCTTTCTAACAAAAGATAGAGACTAACTCTGTCTTTGCTATTAAATCGGTCTTCTTCCTAATAGCTATGGTTACTTTCTTTGGTTAGATGCTCCTAGCCATATATGGCGCGAATATATGTAAAGGTAAAGACGCCTGACCTGATAGGGTGAAAAATTAGCCGCTTGTATATAAAGGAGCCACAATGGTTAGTTCGTCCAAAAAGTCAATTAATTTGCAGCAAATTGCCGAACAATTTAAGCGAAATCAGCACGTAACAAGTAAGATCGATCTGACTGGTGAAGCCGTATACATTACCGTTGCTCAGTTGAAGGCGATCGAGAAAAACTTGTCAATTTTACCGGATAAATGTGCGTTGATCCGCATTACGGGAGCGACTACTGAAGAAGGGGAACAGAGATATTACAGCAATACTTTAACTGTCTACCTTGATGACGATAATAAGGCTGGGGTTTTTGATACGCAATTTCAACCAATCGAAGGTTTTAAGTTCATCAAATACGAAACTGGTTATGAAGGGTATCAGGATATCCTCATCGGAGATACCGAGTTGCGAATTGATTTATCTCGTTCATCTGTTTATAACGAAGATTTGCGCTTACCAGAAAAAGAACGGAAAGTAGGGATAAAAAAAGGGGTAGGTGCGCCTATTCCTAAATTGTTAGCATCGGTGCCGCATCCCACTGTTCCTTTGCGCGATTTAGAAGATGGCCTGGTTTACAAAGTATTAAAAAAAACAGGGAAAAGTACTTCTTTTGAGCGCTTGCGGTGGCGTTACTTAATCCAAGAGCCAAATGGGGAAGAATTTGAGGTTTATGGGAACGGCGATTTGGATACTTTAGTAGAGCAAAGAGGGTGTCCCTGTGAGTTTCAAATAATTGAGAGAGTTCCTTATAAGGAAGGACAGATCATCAAACTCGCTGCCCCGGAGGTAGCTTCGTTTGCTGAGCTAATAATTTGATGTTTTTTCCACGCAAATATGGCTTTGGTATTTATCCTGCAATGGGCGCATAACGTTACTGTCGCCGAGATTAATAATTGCCAGAGCCATTTGTGTAGTAAAACACGAAAAATAAAGCGACCTTTACAGGCCGCTTTCCAACTTAAAAATCATCTGGAGCATTGGGGTCGAGATAGACATACTCAACCAATTCAGGCTCAATATCTCCATCATCTTCTAAGGAATCAAAACCACCGCTAAGATAGTCGTAATAATCTTCAGCATCCATATCTAAAGGCAACTCATCCAGCGGAGTGCCATTACGCAAAGCTTCAGCCTGCCGAACAATTTGCTCATCAGAATATCCCTGAACAACCAAACCCTCAACATAATCCTCACCCAGCTTCTCATCCAAAGCAAACTCCCTATCAAACCGTCCCAAAAAATCAGAATACATAACTCTACTTACCACCATGACACTACAATTTAAACACTTCGATACCAGATTAAACCAATGGATACAAAATCCATCAGACCCCAGTGGTATTTTAACAGAAGAACTCCAAAATACCCTACTAGAAGCATTCTTCCCAGACGCAAAAAACGACTTCTCCTTCGGTCACATAGATGAAAACAGTGCGGCAGAAGACTTACATAACCACCCAGAAAGCCACGTCTTATTACTCTCTAGCGGCGGTCGATTAGTATATGGCCCCCAAAAATACTTAGAAACAATACAAGCAATTTGTCCAGACCAAAAAGACCGAGGTGCTTATGGCAGCATCTTCATCGGCGCTTGCCAAAACGCCATAAAACATCCTGTCAACATTCTAATTGTAGACGATATCACAGGCGAAAACGGAGACATACTTCCTAACGACATAGCTTGGCGATTAGTAGGAGACTGTCACGGCAAAATATCACCAGAACTAGCAACAGAACTCAGTGGAACTGTATCCCATGTAATTCAACATCGACTAGGATGTTTTGGAGGAGAACTAGACCATCGCTTTGGCAAAGGAACAGTAGCGCCATTGAGCCTCAATGAACTACCAATAAAAGAAAAATTAAACACCAAGATAGACCTAATCATACCCACATCATCATTCAAAGGAGGAGACAAAAAAAACCACCCAATTCGACCAGGACTATACACCAAGCAAATGGTATTTATAGGAGAAAAAGACCGTTCCCAACCTTCCTTAGTCGCAATTTCCCAAACCCTAGACTGTGCCCCATTTGGTATCAAAGACTTCCTCCGTCAAATAGAACAAGAAGCTTTGGAATTAGCAGCCATACAAAAAGACCCCAGAAAAGTAGCACAACGCTACTGTGAAGCCTACGAAAAATTCCAAAAAAACCGACAACTAGAAGAAAATCCCGAAGAAAACGACATTTCAGACTCAGAAACAGCAGAACAACAAGACCCCATAATGTACCGTCTAATTAAAGCCGACCTAGAGAGTCACTGTCAACTACTATCATCCCAAAAAGTAGTAGACGAACTAGAACGCTTCATGCAAAACCAATGGCGAGATTTAGCATTAGGAAAAACCATCAAATTCAATCGCGCCATGATAATCCCCAGCAAAGACCTAATCAATGGCGAAATCTGCGATATGAGACTCACTGAAGGCGAAGAAATCTTAAACTTTCGCTCACCATACCTCAACTCCAACGGGATGTGCATCTCAAAAAATAAATACGTCCCCGACGCACTAGACCCCAACGGTAAACCTCTAGTCGGTGTTGTAGTAGTCAATGACGAAACCAGAGAACGAATCGCTCAAAGAATTGCAGCATTGCAAGCCAAAGGTATCGAAACAGATGAAATCGTGCCAGCAGAAACCGAATCAGAACGCCAAGGCAGAGACTTCGATGGTGACACAATTGGCACAGAAATAGCCACTAAATATCCCAACTTCACTCAAGAAGTAAAACAGCGAAATCAAACAGAAAACGCTTATGCACCCATCAAAAAAGAAGAAAAAGCATCATTTCCCCCAGACAAAACCTTTGAAGAAATTGCTATCTTCATGTCAGATGGAATATCCGTAGGCGTAATCAACAATCATGCCACAGCCATAGAAGCTTTAGAATCAGAAATAGACCTCCTACAAGAACACGGAAATCTTTCCCAAAAAATCGACTATGTAAAAACAGTCGGAGAACACTACAACCAACTTATTACCCAAGAAAATAACCAGCGTAATCCTATCCCCATTAAACCTCAATACCGAGATTATATTATTCAATTTGCCCAGATAGCCAATCAAACAAAATTAACCCCAGAACAGATTAACCAAGCGCTACTGCTGAATCGCCAAATGTACCACGAAATGATTGGCGAAGCAGGATACCAAAATCAGATAGCAGTCGATATATTCAAAAGTAACCGCGCTCCCGATTTAGACGTAGTTAAAGAAAACTCCCGACTTCTGCATCGAAATGTCGAGTACATTAAATCCAAAAAACAACATGATGTTTTTCGAGAATCAGGAATCTCGACTAACGGCTTAAGTCCCAGAGAACTAATTATACAGCTTGTGAATGAAATATATGAAGCCAACCCTTTAGAATCACGTCCTACAGTCCAGTTCCGAGACTTATTTACCCCTACTTATACAGAAGAACAACTCAAACAAGCTGAGGCTACTAAAGTCAAGTTCGACGAACTATTTAACGCCGCCTCAATTCAAAACCAACGCTTAAAAACAGAAAAAGGCCCAGTTCTGAAAGTACTCACTCAAAAAGGTATGGAAATTGAAGTTAGTAACTTAACTCAATACAAGCACCCAGCCTTGTTTGGGGAGAATGGGGATTTGAAAAAATTAGGTACACGGTTGGAGAATTTGAATATCAAGTTAGTTGAGAATAAAAAAGGGTTTCATCAAAAAACGCACCGTTGGAAAGTTTTAGCAGAAGTGGAGGGAGAAAGCAACCAAGATGGTAGCTCAAAGTTTTTGCCTTTGGGAACTCTATGCGAGCATTCACGCCAAACATTGAAGTCAGTTTTACAAGAGGAAGCCATTAAAAAAATTCATTCTGGCGAGGGATTGATTACTAAAAATGTATCTATTGAAGTAGCATCACCTTTATCACAAAGACAGGTAAAGCTGATGTTTAAAAAAGCCTATGATTTCCTAAGCGAATTTAACAATAGTATTCCATCAGACCAAAAACAAGCGATGGCATCTGCCTGCTGGCACTTAGGTACAAGCAGAGGTTTTGAAGAAAAGCCTAATGAACAGTCAGAAACTACCTCTCGTCAAGAATATAAAATATCCAACTTTTCCTTTGCAGCTTTCCCCGAACAAGTAATTGAAAAGCTAGCAGAACTTCAATTCACCAAACTCACCGTCACTGGTATTAATGCAGCCGAATCAAACCAACATTTTGGTAGAGAATGGAACCAGGATGATTTGTTACCAGTACAAATCCAAGTACGTCAAGATTTACCACCAGACCATCCCCGTTACAATCGGAGTTTAGTATTTATTGAAGACCAAGAATTTGCTCCCATAGAGTCTCGGAGCGCCCATTTACCCATTGGAACAAAAGCACTAGCCACTGTTAATCCTGACCCCGCCCATACTATTCAAGTTCAACTAAACCACCCAAGAATTAACACAGCAATTCAAATTGGAAAAGTTCAACAGCATAGCTTTGCTGATAGAGCTTTTCGGGGCGAACAAGCATCAGTGACAATT
Organism: Aerosakkonema sp. BLCC-F183; assembly: GCF_041929145.1. Taxonomy (NCBI): domain Bacteria; kingdom Bacillati; phylum Cyanobacteriota; class Cyanophyceae; order Aerosakkonematales; family Aerosakkonemataceae; genus Aerosakkonema; species Aerosakkonema sp. BLCC-F183. Next base: position 83,831 of record NZ_JBHFNU010000065.1, read on the forward strand.
GGTTTTATTAAACCCGAACCAATCCCAGTAATTAAAGTCGGGAATCAAATTTTGGGAGAATTGGATAAAGCGAGCATCAATATCCTAGAAAAAGCAGGTCGTTTGGTAGATGGAAAAACTATTGATGTCACACTTAATAGTCGGGGAAAAGGCTTTGGGTCGCACGTTATTGCTACTACTGCTAATGGTAACTCTTTCCGCATCAATAAACTTTCCAAATCTTTCTGGTCAAGCACCTTCAATAACCAAAAAGCCACTGTGACTGTAGGGTTTAAAGAACGATCGCCTGAACCTGCTATTCTAGTAGATGGGAAAGTTTTGGGTGTCCTGACCCAAAAAGAAAGCAAAGAGGCTCTCTCAAAAGCTGGATTATTGGTTGAGGGACAAACTTTTCAGAATGCTGTATTAACCAGTAATTCCACCACTGCAACCATCACGGTTGACCCAGAGAGTGTAGAATACCCAGAAACTTGGACGAAGCTAATTCAAACCGAACAAAAATCACAAATTCCTTCAGAGCTTCTCGAAATTTCTCGTGGATTTCGCACTAAGTTAACTCAATTACCCACCTTACTGTTTACCAAAGAAGACCATGAGTGGAAAACGCCCAGTGGGAGTTTGAAAGAACAACCTGCTTTAGGATTATCAGTAGACAAACGATTGAGTGATGTCACTTCACGTTGGCTTTCTGCACAAGGGGTAGAATGGCTTCATGCGCCTGACGAGGCTCTAGTTTGGTCTGAAACTCAACGGGGTTATGATGTCTTATTCATTAAACCAGATTCAGTAAAACCAGAGGTTTACCAACAGCTAATTGAGCGATGTGGCGAACTACTTCAGGTTTCAGGAGAACCAAATACCTACTTGGAACGCCTTGAATCGATGCCCAAATTACCAGAAACTCTCTTGTATAGTTCTGCTAATGATTCAAAAGTAGAGTTGGAATCACAACATACACAAGTGGATGTTGATGACCGAGTGCAGTTAGTTGAGTCTGCTTACGTGCAACAACAAGAACAATATACTGTGTCTTCTCACCCCCCGGTGGCACCTGAAAACCACCAAGCAATGCCACAAGTCTCCCAAAGCAATGGTTATGATACTGCTAGCGTGGTTCCTATACCGCCAACAGTAGCTCTACAGATGGAGTATAACAAAGCTCAGGCGTTACAAGCACGGCGCACAGAAGCGATCGCAGAAATTGTGCACAGCTTCCTTTACCTGGAAGGTAAATCCACTCCCACAGGAGCCCAAGCTATTGGCAAATCGAACACGGCTGTCTGGGATAAAGCTAAATCTGAACTGACACTTTATGACAATGCTTCGACTGACTCAAACGTTCCCAAAATGCGGGTGCGGTATGAGGGTGGTAGCTATACGCCATTGCCGATCGCGTCGAGCCTAGAGGAACTACAAAAACACGGTCTTAAGTCAGAAGAAGTCGAACACTTTGTTTCTAAAGTTAAGCCTTTAGTCGATGCCAGACTTAATCAACTGAACTTGGGTAAAACCTCTGCTAAAAATCAAGACATTGAAAGATAAAATCAAAAAAATAGCCCAAGCTTGTTGCTTAGGCTAATATTCTTTGATGATGCTCTAAACTCGAATCACTCTAACTTTTCCAGGCATTCTTTGAATGTTTTTGAGCGTACCAGGAGAGTTATCCTTGAGAATCGCTAAACCATAATCTGCAATAGAACACATTATGCGATCGCGCTCTGTATAAGCTCCCTTAACCCCCACACTAACAAATCCAACGTTGTTTCTAGGGGAATTGCCTGTGTGGTAAACAGTGACTCGGCTATACCCAGCTTGTTTGAGGAAAGTTTGCACCAGACAATCTGCCCCAAAACAATCGCCAATCAAAATTTTAGCACCGAGTTCCATAATTTTCTCGATGCGGGTAATAGCTTCTGCGGGTAGTTGTGCCACAGTACGAGAACCACTAATAACTACTTTCAAGCGTTGGCTAGGTAGAGTACCATTATCGATGATTTTTCCCTTCAAGTTAGACATATTAGGTACTGAAGGGAAATTAGGATTCCTCAATAGCCACTCTTGAGTTTCCACCAAGTATTTTTGCCGTTCCCATTCTGCTGCATTATTACCAAAGTTTTGCCAGAGCAATGGTTCATCGCGAATAAACATCAACAATCGCCCTAACCAATTATTTCCCTGCTGCCCAGTTGGAATAGCTTTTCCTTGACCATTTTTTGAATTTTGAATTTTGAATTGTTTTGACCCCCCGGAGCAATATTAGCTGGTACGCCCCAAACAGAATCGTGCCAATTATTTAATTCCAGCAACTCTTCTCCCCTTGTTTCCATCAATTCTTTGTGCCAATTAGTGCCAGGATAAAATTTCTGCATCAATCCCATAAACATGAGCGCAAACTTAACTCCTTTCCAATCAGAACGTAATGGGATAGTCCGAGCATATTTTTTAGCGACTGATGCTGTAAGCGTGGCAATTTTACGCTTTTGTTGAACATCCAAAGTTTTGGAGGCGGCGTAGAAGTTTTCCACTGTTGGATATTCAATACCATCAACAATGATAGGCTTTTCTAACCTTTCCATATTGCTGAACCAGTTTTTTATCCACGTAGCCATAGTTTTTCTCACTCAATTAAACTGTCCTTCAAGAAGGGGCGACAGCCCAATAAAAAAATAATCCCGGCAGGCTCTTACGCCATGCCAGGATAGACTTGTGAAAACTAACAAACTATTAACACTTGATATCCAGAATTTTCCAAACAGCTTTTTACACCTTGCCAAGTCAAACCTTCTTCAGGTAACAATGGAATCGTCAAACTTCCCGTGAATCCATAATCACCCTCTTGCTTGACTACACAAAAATCGGCTTGTTTGAGAGTCTTAATGGCACGCTGCGAAAGCATTCCAATTACGTTAGCAGCATTGTGAGAAACCGCGATCGTAATCATGGGATTTTCCCCAATTCATCACGGTTAAAAGCTCGTCAGAGCCAAGTTTGTAGAGCGAAAAGAGTATATAAATCGAGCGGGCGACTTTTAGACAATTCAATTATTTATTAAAAAATCAATGAACTGGGTACTTTCAATTTACATCATTATCTTGAACACCCTCAAACAAAATCCCCAAAATCTTATCAACTTCTCGAATATAATAATTATTCAAATCAATAAACACATCAGAGCCAGACAACTTCAAAAACTTCCAAATATCGCCAGTAGTTACTGCCCCATAAACTGTCTTAATATCATTTCCTTCCTGCTGATTAAACAACTGTGCCGCTAACATCGCCGCCGCGCATTGACCCAACCCTCCTTTAATATCCTCATTCTTCGCTTCCACAATCAACACCACAGGCGCGTTAATAGTTAACTGCTCTTTGGAACGGCTAATAATAAAATCGCAATAGCCATTTAATCCTTGCTCAAAATCCACATTGAAATCCACCCCAGAAAACAAACTAATCTGATAATTTTTACCTCTCCTAACTTCTAACAAAATAGGCGTAATAATTAATTCAGACCGCGCTTTTTCTGTATTAATAGCTAAAGCAAGTTCAGTTGTTTCTGTCAAAGAAGCTTTTAAAGTTTCACTCGGCTGTACAGATGCAACAGTAGCAAATAAATCAGCCGATTCATCAATTCGTAAATTAAACGCCTTTTTAAATTTATTTAATGTAAATTCACTATAAGCCATTGACACCACTCCCATATTTATAACTCAGTAAGACTAGATTGAGAGTGCGATCGCATATCATTAGTTACATCAGCAGCACCAATCGTACCTCTACCCAACCTTTCCAAATACTCGCTCAAACTGCAACCACAAGCCTGCGCCAATAAACGCAATCCTTCATAGCCAGTATCGGTGACAGCAATGCTTCTTCTCTTCTTCACCTCACCGTAGTCCGACTCGCTACCAGGCTTGAGATTCGACAGCGAACGAGGATTAACTTTTTGCAACCGTTTTTTTGCCATCCTAAAAAACCATATCCAATTCAATATTACAGCACTTTCTTTTCTCTATCAGACATTATATAATATCTGATAGAGGTGCAACACCCGGTTTTGATGCAGGAAAGAAAAAATGCTAGCTACCATATCCCCCTACCAAGAACCAGAATCCTCCCCCTCAAACTGCTGTTTGACCATTGACCCAGAATTCCAAAACCTGATTCCTCCCCCATCAACTGAGGAATTAGCCTTATTAGAAGCTAATTTAAGCCAACAAGGTTGCCTTGAACCCCTCATAGTTTGGAAAGACCGCAATATCCTTCTAGACGGTCATAACCGTTACCAGCTATGCACCCAACTGCATATCCCGTACACTATTGTAGAGATCGAACTACCAAACAGAGAAGCTGCACTGGCATGGATTGTCAACCACCAGTTGGGGCGGCGGAACATCACCCCAGAAACCGCCAGCTACCTGAGAGGGAAGCGATACACCTTACTCAAAGGCAATCGAGAGGACAATCTAAAGCAGAACTCACCGATAGGACAAAATGTCCTATCGGTAGATGTAGCCGAAGAATTGGCACAGCAGTATAAAGTTAGCAGCCGTACTATTAGACGAGATGCCCAGTTCAGTGAAGCGATCGATACGCTAGCATTAGCATTGGGAGAAGAAATAAAGCAAGATATCCTGGGATGCAACGCCAACATCCCCAAAAAAGAAGCAATTTCCCTATTTCAAATCGTGAAAACGCAAGGCGAACAGGTAGCACGTCGGCGATTAGAGCAATTACGTCATCCCATCGATATTATCGAACGTATTAAGAACAAAAAGCTAGTTCCCAATCCCCGGCGCGTCGGTGAGGTATGTCAAATCATAGCTAAAAGCGATACAGAATTAAAAAAAGTTTCGGGATGTTGGTGCATAATCGTTGAGGTAAACATCTCCAGTTGTGCAATACGGACGTGGAAAATGGACTTTGATGCAGTCAAACCTGAGAATTTAGAACCAATTGATGGCGCTTCTGAAGAAAAAGCAGCATTCATAAGTTCGCGAATTAGGCAGTTAGCTGACAAAATGTATGAAGATTTCGACCCCACCCACGCAGCTGCATTAGAAGCATTTGGTAGATTACCAAATCCCGCTACTCTAACTCCCAAGCAGGAACGCTTGTTAGCTTTTTTGGAAACAGAATATACAAAAATTTAATGCTGTACATCGATATCTTCTTAACCTGCCATCATGCCATTCTCAACGGTATCCTCATCACCCGTCAAAGCAAAAGAGATAAAGAATATCACTTCCAAGATTGGTTTAGCGCAAGATTAACCAATTTGCAAACTACCATTCCCTTTAACTTCGAGCAACCAGGCAGAAACACCTATCCCGACTTCAGAATTATTCAAAATCCTGAAGGTTATGAAATTAAAGCATTAGAATATCCCGGTCGATATAAAGATTACGACAGCAACAGCCAAGTCCCTAGAGGCTATCACAATGGCATAACTGTATTCTATGTTTTTGGCAGATATCCAAAAAATGCCGATACCCAGTATCCAGTACACAACTTAGTTATCTGTCATGGAGACTTTCTAAATGCCGACCGAAATTATATCCATAAAAACAAAAGCTTTCGAGGTTTTGGCAGCTACGGTGATATTTTGATTAGAGACAGGAAAATGTATGTTGCGCCAACACCGTTTGGCTTACTAAATGGTGTTGAATCTCAAGTAACTATGATACTTCCAGCCGATTATCCAGTTGATAATCGATTAATTGCTGTAGGACAATTTAGCAGAGTTGAAGTTGAGCAGATGATTGTAGGTTATTCCTTTGATATGCAGACTAACACGATTCAACCTCAACAAGTTGCCAACCCATCAGCAGGTAGAGTACATGATTTTGTAGCTTATCGTCCAGCCATTTTACAAACTATCAATGCTTTAGGCCCAACTGTTAATTTAAAATCCAGTCGAGAGCAAGAAGATGTGATACAAGAAGCTGAAGAAGATGATGTACAATTATAAGTAAATAAAAATACTTATGGAAGCTTTAAATACTCAAATACCTCTTTTACATCGCGAAAATGAATTGACTACAATCAACCCATATTCTGAAGGCATAAAAGCCATAGAAGATGAAAATTTTCCTTTTGAACAATTAAGCATAATCGCCGAACAAGAAAGCTGGCGCAAGGAAATCAACAGACCAATTTATTATATCCATAAATGGTGGGCAAGGAGACTTGGCTCAGTATTCCGTGCTATCATTATTTCTACGTTTGCTCCTCAAGATTCCGATATCATCAAATTATTTTATCAGCCATTAGATTTAAAAGAAGTAAAAGTATTTGACCCATTTATGGGTAGTGGTACGACTATAGGCGAAGCAATCAAACTCGGTGCAACAGTAATTGGACGCGATATTAACCCTGTAGCTCACTTTTTGGTGAAAAATGCTCTCATTAAAAAAGATAAGCACCGGATTATAGAAACGTTTGAGGATATTAAGAAAAGTGTAAGCGATCGCATTCAACACTATTACACAACTATCCTAGAAAATGGCGAAGCTGCTACTGTTCTCTACTATTTCTGGGTAAAATATTTACCTTGTCCATTTTGTACTCATCCGGTTGATTTGTTTTCATCATACATCTTTTCAAAACACGCTTACCCAAATAAGTTTCCGCAAGCTCAAGCTATCTGCCCAAAATGCGAAAATATTAACACAATTCATTATACTACTGATAGCGTTACCTGTCATAGTTGCCACTCAACTTTTAACCCACAAATAGCTAATGTCAAAGGTCAAAAAGCTACTTGCAAGCATTGTAATCATACATTTTCCATCGCTAAGGTAGTACAGCAGTACGGAAAGCCACCAGAACATCGGATGTATGCTAAATTGGTACTCCTAAAAGATGGTTCAAAGCAATATTTGCCTATTAATGAATATGACCTAACTCTGTATGAGTCAGCCAAAAAAGAATTAAGTATTCGCTCAAGTCCTTATCCAATTGTAGCAATAAAACCCGGTTACAATACCGACCAAGTGCTTAATTATTGTTATCGTTACTGGCATGAAATGTTTAACGAACGCCAGTTATTATGTTTGAGCGTATTATCTGAAGAAATTAAACAAATAAACGATCTAACAATTCGAGATTTATTTATCTGTCTTTTTTCTGGGACTCTCGAATTTAATAATATGTTTGCTTCCTTCAAAGGCGAAGGGACAGGCGCAGTACGTCATCTATTCTCTCATCATATCCTCAAACCAGAACGCACGCCACTAGAGGCTAATCTTTGGGGAACCGCTAAAAGTTCTGGATCATTTTCGACATTGTTTGAAAGCCGAATATTAAAAGCGATAGATTATTGCGAAAAGCCTTTCGAGATTAAAGTAGTTCAGAATAAAGGAAAAGTGGTCACGGAAAAATTATATGGGTTATCTCCTACTTTGGCATTGGAAATAGTAGATAGTTTTGATAAGATTAGCAATAACAAAACTGTTTATCTTGGCTGTGGAGATTCAGCGAAAACGGATATCCCGACAGAAAGCATTGATGCTATTATAACAGATCCACCATTTTTTGATAACGTTCATTATTCCCAATTAGCAGATTTCTTTTATGTTTGGCAGCGGTATGTAATCTCAGACAAGATTGCATCTAACGAGACAACGCGCCATCCAAATGAAGTACAATCAAGGGAACCTGCTGTTTTTGCGGAACGCTTGCAACGAGTATTTTCTGAATGTTATCGAGTTTTGAAGTCAGATGGTTTGATGGTGTTTACTTATCACCATTCAAAAGCCGAAGGATGGCAAGCAATTTTACGTGCTATAGTTAATTCTGGTTTGGTAATTATTGCGACTCATCCAATTAAGTCGGAGATGTCTGTCGCTACTCCCAAAAGTCAAGCTAATTCACCGATCGATCTGGATATTATTATTGTTTGTAGGAAGAGAAATAGAGTAGAGTTAAAAGATAGTTTAGCAGATACCTTAAAGTTAGCTGTACGCAATACTGGCAATCAAGTTAAGCGATTTAATGCCTATCAAAGACATTTGAGTAGAAACGATGTGATGGTGGTTTTTATGGCACAAGTTATCAAGCAGCTTTCTTGGCATTTGGAGTTAGAGATAGGATTAGATTGGCTTGAGACAAAAAGCAACCAAATTCAGCAACATATTGAAGATATATATGTTGGACAAAAAAAATCACTCAAACCATGAATCGAAAAGGATGGATTAATCGTGTATACTGGTAATAGATATAAAAACAGTCTCCAAAAATGAGAAAAAGTAATGTTAAAAGAAATGTACCTCAAGCGAGTCGGCCCTGCACCTAAATTTGATGTAGAATTTACCGATAGGCTGAATATCTTTACAGGAGATAATGGATTAGGGAAGACCTTTTTATTAGATATTATCTGGTATTCTCTCACTGGAACTTGGGCAGACAATCCCGCATTCCCCCAACTTACAGAAGAAACTCCCCAAATCTCTGGCAGCTTCAACAGTCAAAAAAATGGTGAAACTAAAACTTTTCACACTTATTTTGATTTTGAACAACAAAAATGGCGTGACCTCAGTTTTCCTCCCTTGCTAAACAGTGTAGTTATTTACGTCCGCGTTGATGGTGGCTTCTCTGTTTTCGACCCTACCCGTAGTCTTTCAACAGTTTATCATTTCAGTCATTACACACTTTGGAACGGATTAAAAGATAACGGCGATAAAGTTTTATCCAATGGATTAATTCAAGATTGGGTCAAATGGCAGAATCAACCAGATCGAACAAATTTTCAACTGTTAAAGCGCGTTATCAAACAACTTTCACCCCATCCTAATGAGTGGATGGAACCCGGAGAAACCATGCGAGTTTCCGTAGAAGATGTGCGCGATATTCCGACAATTAAAATGCCATACGGAACTGTACCAGTCATCCACGCATCAGCCGGAATGAAGCGCATTTTAGGACTAGGTTATTTACTCGTTTGGACTTGGTACGAACACCTGCAAGCATCTAAATTGCGGAAAAAGCAACCGCTGGAACAAATTATTTTACTCATGGATGAAGTAGAATCTCACCTGCACCCTCAGTGGCAACGTTCAATTTTGCCAGCCGTTTTAGAAGTGGCGGCAGGCTTACAAGAAAAGATGAAAATACAAGCCTTCGCTACTACCCATTCTCCCTTAGTTTTAGCTTCATTAGAACCTATGTTCGAGCGAGAAAGAGATAGACTATTCCTATTTGAATTGCAGGGGCAAGAAGTCACATTAAATGAATTGACTTGGACAAAACAAGGTGATACAGTAGGCTGGTTAACCTCAGAAATTTTTGGACTCAAACAAGCGCGTTCCAAACAAGCAGAAATTACCATTGAAGCTGCCGAAGCTTGGATGCGCCACGATAATATGGATGCCTTTCCTGAAAACTTGAGAACCCCCTCACAAATTCAACAAGAACTCGAACGGCTGCTTCCCGGACATGACCCATTTTGGCCTCGTTGGATTATCAAAACGGAGGCGCATCGGATATGATCCGATTTAACCCGCCATCCGAACCGCCAGAATTCGACCAAAAAGCTCGACAACCAGGGAATAATTGGTTAGCCAAAAATCCGAATAACTTGAGACCTAGAGATTATTGGTCGCCCTTCAAAAGCAATTTAGCTGATGGTTTTGGCAATTTGTGTGGCTACTCGGTTATGTACGAACCTGTTGGAACAGTAGACCATTATTTGAGTTGCGAAAATTATCCCAACCTGGCTTATGAATGGAGTAATTATCGCTTCGCTTCCGCCTGGATTAATAGCAGCAAGCGCACGTTAGATGACCAAGTGCTCGATCCTTTCCAAGTTGGAGAGGATTGGTTTGAAATCATCCTTCCTTCTCTTCAGTTAGTATTAACAAATAAAGTTCCTCCAGCAGAACGTCAAAGAGCAGAATTTACTTTACAACGCTTGCGCCTGCGAGATGACGAACGAGTTATCCGTCAGCGCCAACAGTGGTATCAGCTTTACCTTGATGGTGATATTACACTTGAAGGACTGGAAAAAAAAGCGCCTTTGATTGCCCGTGCGATTAGAAAACAGCAACAAAGTAGCTCATCTGAGTCATAGTAATAGTTGTGCCATTAGAAGCCGTCGCTATCAAAAGCAGTTGCACAATAGTGGCGACCATAGCACAAGGTTTTTATGTAAAAATCAATAAGAGTGCGACGTAAACTCTGCACTATTTACAGTGTTTTGATGAGTCGCACCCTTATTTGAAAAACTCAGTAAAGCAGTTAGAACGGAATCTCGCTATACTCTGCGGTAGCTTTACCGTTACTAGCTACGGGGATAGGTACTGAAATATTTGCTCCTACACCAGCAACAGCCTCTACAGGTGCAGCAGGAACTACTGGAATAACCGGAGTAGAGCCAGAATTAGAATGTCCCCCAACCACAACAGTTCGTTCCACAGTCAACAGCATTTGATGATTGGGATTAGTATCATTAGGCTTGAAAATATTGAGTCGCCCAGATACAACATGGACAGTACCAACACCCCCATGATTGAGAGCAACAGCAGCCTCACCATAAGCTTGAAACCGTAATGGACGTACCTTGTATCCAGAGCGATCGTAATATTTAAACGAACATTGTCCAGAAACATTCAAAGTTCCATCTTGAGTGTGAGAAGCTTGCAGAGAATCGAGCCGAACTCTTAATTGTGCATTGTTCATGGTATTTTACCATTATTGGTTCAAAAAATCAAGCGCTTCTGCGCCCTAAAAAATATCCCGACACCATAAAAGTGCCGGAATATTATAGAAATGTAATTCACCTAAAAATCGCTTTGTTGTGAATTGGTTTGGTCAGATGAATTAGGAGAATTACCAAGCGAGTTAGAATTAGGATTAGAGCCAAGTAATTCCAGATTATTAGCCCGAATAACAGGCTTAACTCGCTGCTGACCAGTAGCTTGGTCAGTCCACTCATCAAACTTCAATTCACCCTGAATACCAATTAAGCTGCCCTTATCAGTATAATTAGCAGCCACTTCCGCGATATTACCCCAAATTTCGACCGCAAACCAATCAGGTTCCGAATCTTTCTTGCTAGTGCGACGGTTAACAGCTAAAGAAAGCTTTGTCAAGACAGAACCACTCTCAAAATATTGAGTGTCTGGCTTCTGACCAACCCGACCAACAAGATTGATAATATTGAGATTATCAGACATATTAGTTTCCCCAGTAATGCTCTTTTTTTCAGCGCGACAGCGCCACTTTAAAATGAGTTGAAAAGTTACCATCAATCTCCGTTAGATGCGTTAGATTGATGGTAATATTCATTAAGCAGCAGTCTTAGCTCTGTACTCTTGAATACGCTCAAAAGTCTCGTTAGCTCGCCGACCAATTTCATTAAGAGTCAGCAGTTGACAAGCCAATTCCAAAAGCTCTTGATTATCAGCTTCAGCCAAAGTTTGATAAAGTTGAGTACGAACCAACTTAGCATCGTGAGCTTCAGTAGTTGAATCAGCTACTGCTTGCCAATAGCGCCTATTTTCTGCTAATTCAACTACTTGAGACAAAAGCTTCTTACGATTAATGCGAATACCAAGAGAACCAAGTGAAATAGACATCAGAAGTCTCCAAACTTTTCAGTATTTAAGATGCGTCAGCAAAAAAAATACTTCTAACAACCAACGAGTTGCTAAAAGTATGGTAATTGAATTCTTTTTGACCAATAATTACAGATTATCGAAGGGAACTTTGTTAGCTAAAGCAGCAGCTAATTCGTGATGTTCTAACTTAGTTCGACCTT
>NZ_JBHFNU010000066.1:0-114658 GCF_041929145.1 Aerosakkonema sp. BLCC-F183
TTTAGCTTGAACTCGTAGACTATCATGGTTAATCGACCTAATCACCGAATTTATGATAGCATTGTTTCACAAAACGATTCGCTACGCTCAATTAATTAGCTGGTCGCAATTCATCTCCCGTTAAGCTGCGCTATAACGGGAGTCTTATTGCTCCATCCAGATAAAGCATCAAAAGCTTCTGCCCATTCCTCAATCAGATGTCGATCGAAAAGTCCGCGAATCACGCAAATTCCGTCCCGATTCAGTTCTGTTGCCAACCGATCTAGTTCTGCTGCTGTAAATTTAGCGGTTTCTACTTCTTGAACCATCTACTACTCTCTTCAATTTCTGGTTTGCTGGAGCTTTACAGCGATCGCCGCGAAGTTCGGTAATCCATTAGCTCTATCTCTTGTAAGGGTAGTAGATGCAGAAACATTATTCATCAAGAAATATACCTAAAGTTAGAGTAAAGAACATCTGTATCAATCGAGTAGGTAAAGCTTTCCCAAAACCTATCCAATCTCTGCCTTTTGAGGATAAGGAAATCAGCCGATTGAGGTAGCAGACTCATCTTTATGAATTTGCATAATAGGAGCAGGATAAAGCAATATCTAACCTATATAACTAACATACTTACCAAAGCCATTAAACCTATCTGCTTTGAGCGGATAGGTTTTGTGATTAGCCAAATTTGTGGGGACGTAGGTACTGGTAGAACAAATGGCAAGGGTCATCCGATGCCAGGATTTTTGATTTTTGATTGGCTGGGCCTTGAATATTAGACATCTCCAAAAATTCTTGTGGTATAGGCATCCTGCCTGCCTTTAAGATTAATCATCGTCATTGCTAGGTTCACAACAAAATTAACCCATCTTTAGCACCCTTGATTACCGCTTCCGTGCGACTGGAAACTTCCAGCTTGCTAAAGATAGAAGCGATGTGAAATTTTACGGTATGCTCGGAAATGTGCAATCGACGAGCGATCGCTTTATTGCCCTGACCGGAAGCCAGCATCCCCAACACCTCAACCTCCCGACTGGTGAGAATTCCCTTGCCATTATCCCGCTCCTTGGCAGTTGCGGGTAATGGCGAAAGCAAAGACTCCATCACATCCGGATGCAGTACATTTAAACCCAAAGCTACTGCTGAAATTGCTCCCACAATCTCATCGCCAGTAGCCTGTAAAGGAAGAATACCCTGCACCCCATTTCGCAACCAATTACCGATTGACACCTCTTGCCAATCTTCTGCCAAAACCACCATTCCAGACACCTGAAATTCACCATCAAAAATCAATTCTTCCCCATCCCATACCAACAGCACCACATCCGGTTGTAACTGTTCGTTTTTCAAAAGCATTTCCCCATTTGTAACGCTACCCACCACCTCCAAACTCGAATTATTTGCCATTAAAGCCGATAAACCAGCCCGCATAATGGTAGAATTAGCTACCAGCAAAACCCTGGTTATGCCGCTCGTGCTGAGGAGTCTTTGTTCCATAGCACCACATCCAACTGCACAAGCTTATCCCCACGCAGCACATTTAATGGCAGTCCATCACCTTCATAAGAGTTTTCCAAAATGTGAAATAGTTCATTTGGCGAAAGGAAAGCAATACCTCTCACTCCCACCAACACATCTCCCAAGATTAGCCCAGCGATATCTGCTGGACTGCTAGATTCCACATCGGTAATTAACAATCCATAACTCGCTTTGCCTTGTAATGGTACGATTACCTCGCGAAGATTCACCCCCAAATAAGGACGTTCGTTACCTCTTTCCAAAAAGCGTTGCACCACATGAGTGGGAATGGCAAACCCTTTCCCTTGTACGATCATCGTATTAATTCCAATTACTTCCCCTTGCACGTTAGCCAAAGGGCCGCCAGAATTACCGGGTGCTAATTGCACATCTGTTTGTATCCAATTAGGACGATTGGCATTAATGCTAGTGAGATTGTGAATGATTCCCACGGTTACTGCTCCCGTCGAGCCGTTTGGATTGCCTACCGCTACTACTAATTCTCCCACTCGCAAGCGATCGCAATTAACAATTTTGGCAGCGTTTAAGTTAGAAGCATCTACTTTCAATGCTGCTAAGTCCCGCTGACGATTTTTCGCGATCGCAGTCGCCGCCAGAACTCGTCCGTCTGATAATTCCACCGATATTTTTGAGTGACTTATAACGTGGGCATTGGTAATAATTATCCCATCGCTATTCCAAATCACGCCCGATCCTATTCCGTTTCTGCGTCCTTGGATTTTCACTGTAGAACGGCGTAGGGATTCGGTTACAGCGTTTAATTCCTCAACTAAGCTGAAGCTATCCATTAGTTACCCCCTTTGCGGTCTAACACCGACCGCGATCGTTAGTTCGATCGAATTTCCACCCCGGACAATTTTGGCCTGAATGGGTCGATTAACTCGTTCGGGGCCTAACATGGAATGAACATCGCTGATATCGTTGATGGATGTACCGGAAAGCTCTACTAAAATATCGCCGATCAACACTCCTGCTTTATCTGCTGGTGATGATGGTTCGACGCTAACTACTATTACGCCGCCATTGTCAGGTAAATTAAGCGATTTTTGCAGAACAAGAGGTAGTTGAACTGGTTGCATTCCCAATCCTAGATAACCGTATCTAATGTTGCCAGTTTCTAGCAGTTGGTCAACTATGCGATTCACGATAGTGTTGGGAATGGTGAGTGCAGTATGACGGGGTACTATAGTATTAATCCCAACGACCTTTCCTTGAGTATCTACTAATGGCCCACCGGAGAAACCTGGGTATAGTATCAGGGAGGGACGAATCGATCGGTCAATGGAAAAACCTCCCCAAGTGCGCCAACTTTCTCCCAAACTACTGATGATGCCCAAACTAGCGCTGATACTATTTTCTTGGCAACGGGCGATCGCTAATACTAGATGACCTACTTTCAGAGTAGCCGCATCTCCCAGATTTGCTGTACCTAGTGCTGTTTCTGGTATTTTCAGTATGGCTAGATCCCTAGTTTCGTCTCTTCCTTCTAACGTCGCAGAAATGGTTTGCCCTTCTGGTAGGGTAACCCTAATTTCTTCGTCGCGGTTGATGGAGCGATCGGTAGTGACGATAATTCCCGGTCTCCAGTGAACGCCACTCGAAGATGTGCGTCGCCTACCGTTGATTTGCACGATCGCTTTTGAGGCTTGTTCTACTATATCGGCTAAGTTGCCGGAAAATGCCTCTAATATTTTGCCATTATGCGATGCAGAATTAGTCATGTGCTTTTTCAAACATGGATGTAAGATGGATTGTTTGGAAACCGATGGTTTCTGGTTCAATCCGACCTATTTCTTTTTAAGATGCTGTATTACCAGCTTCTATGACATCGGATAAATGGGCAGGTATATCCTAGAAAAATGGCTAGGTAGATAAAAACTCTCCAACACTTTGCTCGATCGAATTAACCAAGCGATAAATATTGCATCATCAAAAAAGCCATCTTTCTCTGATTTCAACTCAGCGCGATACTGTCTTTCGGGGTTGCGATCGCCACAGAATAAACATAATAGATGCAGCGATCGCCAACATCGCAGCAGCAATTTTGAAGGTGGACTGCACCCCGAACACAAGGGCATCCGGGGGCGCATTCGTCACATTCGCGGAGGAAGATTGCATCAACACTATCGCCGCAAAAATCGCTCCTAATAAGGGAACTCCCGTAGTTTGACCTAGTGTGCGAGTCAGGGATAGCAAACCAGAGGCAATACCGAGCCGTTCTGGTGGCACAGAACCCAAAATAGCGCTGTTATTGGGGGATTGGAACATTCCCAAACCAATCCCAAAAGGCGCAACGCGGACTATGTAATCGATATCCGTCATCTGAGCGTGGAAGGTACTGATACTCAAGCATCCCATCACCATCAACCCCAAACCGATCAAGCTAATCATCCGGGTGCCAAAACGGTCAGATAAGTTGCCCGAAAAGGGAGCGACAATCCCTCCTAGTACAGGAGATACAGCCAGCAATAATCCCACGTGCGGAGTGGGATAGTGCAATACCAGTTCCAGAAAGAAAGGAATAATGAAAATGGTGCCGGCAATCACAATAAATACAAGAATTCCAGTCAGCAAACTGAGGCTAAACTGACGGTTGTGAAATAGAGACAAATCTACTAGAGGAGAAGTATTCCGGGATTCCTGCCAGAGAAAGATTACCAGACCGACGAGGGCGATTGCCAACAACCCCAGTGTCATCGGATTGGTAAAACCTGCATCCTGTCCGTGCGTCATACCCAAAGCAAAGGCAGTCAGGGCGATCGTCATTACCACCATCCCAAACCAATCAAACCGTTGTCGGGTGGCTCGATACTGATTTGGCGGTACACTACGGGCAACAACAAAACTAGCAAAAATACCAATGGGAACATTAACCAAAAAAATCATCCGCCAGTCAGACAGCCCAATCAACAGTCCACCCACTGTTGGGCCTAGAGCGATGCCTAATGATACGATCGCGCCAATAATACCCAATGCCCGTCCCCGCTCAGAACTGGGAAATGCTTCCGTCACCAACGCCGCTCCCAATGCCGAAATCATTACTGCTCCCATACCCTGAAGTGCCCGGAAGCCAATCAGCCAGCCTACCCCAGGAGATAATCCACACAGCAGCGAACTGATGGTAAACACAATCAACCCGCCCAGGTAAAGGCGTTTCTTGCCGATCGTATCTCCCAGTCGCGCTGCCCCTAACACCAGTGCTGTCACTACTAGCAGGTAGCTCAATACCACCCATTGAATAGTCGCAAAGGTGGTTTGAAATACCTCGACTAAGGTTGGTAGGGCAATATTCACAATACTGGTGTCCAGAGTGAACATTAAAACGCCCAAACCAACACCTAACATAACCCACCATTTGGCTGAGGTTGGCTTGGGCGATGAGGAAAAATCAGGAGGTGGATTATAACTCATATGTTCGATTTTGCTGATAATAGTTAGAATTGAAATGTTACTATAGTTAAGAGTATCCGCTCAATCCCATAAAACGCTCTGGCTGTGGAGTTAACTATCCACCTAAGCCGCAAGGAAGTGTTACTGAATTGGGAAATTAACTTAGCTCAAAATCTTTCCTCAAAATCTTTCCTCAAAATCTTTCAGTGTCAGAATATGATTGCCCCAAAATTTAACAAAATCAATTTAATTTTATTGAGCGTCAGCAGTTTGGTGATTTTGTTGGGAATATCCGCCAACTTGATTCCAGGTGTATCGTCATTTTCTCAAAAAACCCTGGCTCAAAATGTTCGAGATAGGGAAACATTAGAACAACAAAAAGCGGCTCAAGTTATTCGCCACTATTACGACGCGATTAACCGCAAAGACTACAGAAGCGCTTATGCAGATTGGGCAGGAGAAGGCTCTGCTAGCGGAAAATCATTTGAGCAATTCAGGAGAGGTTTTGCCAATACTGCATCAGTTAAGGTAAACATTGGAAAACCCGATAGTATAAATGGAGCAGTAGGCTCTTTATATGTGGCAATTCCTGTGACTGTTACTGCTACAAACGTTAATGGCACAACTCAACGCTTCACGGGTAATTATACTCTAAAACGGATTAATGATGTTCCTGGCTCGACTCCAGAGCAACGGAGGTGGCATCTCTACTCAGCCAGAATTACTCTGGTTAATTGAAGCTAATCTAGTTTGGCCTGATGCTACACCATCACCTTTTTTGACCAAACCTTTGATTATTACCCAATTTGCCATACTTTGGGTAATAATCAATGACTTTTCTGTGACATCGAACTCAGGTTAGCAAGGATAAGAAGGGACTGGCGAACATGGCAGCTTGAGTGCGATCGCGCAAATTTAACTGACTCAAAATACTGGTAATATGATTTTTGACAGTTCGTTCTGAAATATACAGCACTTCCCCAATCTCTCGGTTACTCGCGCCTTTGACAATCAAACATAATACCTCACGCTCTCTTGGCGTAAGTCCCGCCAGTTCTGGGGGAAGGCGAGTAGGCTGAGTTGGAATTGAGGGAGGTGAGGGAGCGATCGCTTTTTCCATCAATCCAGGCCCCATTTGCGTGTAACCTTTATGAATGGCTCGAATTGCCGCTGCTAAATCATCAGAATGAGTATCTTTTAGTAAATATCCTTTAGCACCCAATCGCATCGCTTGCGAAACGTAATCATCATCATCAAAAGTCGTCAAAACTAACACTTTGGTCGTGCTAAATTGCTGACAAATTACGCGAGTGGCAGCAACGCCATCCATAATAGGCATTCTCACATCCATTAAAACCACATCCGGCTGCAAAGCTTCCGCTTGCGCGATCGCTTGTTGTCCATTTTCCGCTTCTCCCACCACTTCTAAATCCGGTTTAGCTGACAGCAAACTTCTCAAACCTTGACGAATAATCATCTGATCGTCAACTAGCAATAAGCGAATTTTAGGAGCGGTCATAGTGTCAGCCTTGGTAACGGAATTAATATAGTAATCCGACAACCTTGTTGCAGTTGACTTGTGAGAAAGAACTGTCCACCCAGCGCAGCAGTTCGTTCCCGCATTCCCTGAAGTCCAAATCCAGTTGTGTTTCCTTCTGGATTGAACCCTCGTCCATTATCCTCAATCTGAAGCCGAATTGCTTCGCGATTCTCCCGCAGATCGATCGTAACTTGGGTTGCTCCGCTATGCTTGTAAATATTAGTTAACGACTCTTGGATAATGCGGTAGAGTGCTGTACTAATGTCGGTGGGAATAGGCTGGGATAATTCAATCGTACAGCTTGGTACAATCCCAGTACTCTGACGAAACTCTGTCACTGCTTTTGCGATCGCATTTGCTAGAGATTGTCCTTGCAAAGGGTCGGATCGCAAGGTAGAAATTGACCTCCTTACCTCCTGCAAGGCCCTAGAGCCTAACTGTTTCGCTTCTCGCAAAAAAGATGCCGTTTTCTCAGCATCCGCAGGTAGAAACAAAAGCGCATTTTCTAACTGAATACTTTGAGCAGTTAAAGCGTGACCCAACGAATCGTGAATTTCGCGAGCAATTCGATTTCGCTCTTGTAGCGTTGCTCGATCTTCTATTCGCAAAGCATACTCGCGTAATCGATCGTTGGCAATTAGCAATTTCTCGCGACTTTGACGTTCCGCTAATAAAGCATTAACTAATAGCAAAATAAACATAAGAGTCAACCCATAAGTTATCGCCGTATTTAGTCTCAGAGTTAGAATGGTATGGCTGAAAGACTCTGGCGGAAGTAGGTGTCTGGGGGGAGGAGGTGGCCCAGGTACTTGCTGAAATATCATCAGTAGGAAACTAATAAACACCAATCCTGCGACCACTAAACGACCGACTTCTTGAAAAATCAAACAACTGCGAAGCACTACGATCAAACCCAGCAATGGGAAAAATATTGTTCGTCTATCTAGTAGGAAAGTTAAACATAACAATGCCAATCCCAACCCTGTATAAAGCCATTTGTCAACAGCTTTCCCAGTCGGTAGCTTCAAACCCATTAAACCAAAGGCAATCAGGGTGAGAAACGAGAATGGAAGCGTCCCATTATCGATGCGATGTGGCTCTGGCCGGATTTGGCCCAGAACTGTTATTCCCAGTAAAATCCATTCCAAATAGAGGATCGGGCGGAAAGAATGGTTAGAAAAGGGCGATCGACGAAACCACCGCGAAGGCAAAAGAGTTTGCATAGTCAGAAAATAGAAATGATTTTTTTTACTCTATTGTAGGGAGGAACTAAATTTTCAGGATTATCTTTAAAAAAAATGTGACCGAAATCCTAAATCAATTAGGACTTTGGTACTAGAGAAATTGGGAATTTCGATCCATGTCGAACTGTGAGCGGACTTGCTAATCTTTAAATATCGAATATCACAAACATTCGCTCCTTAAATCTACGAAGCACTATGAAGTCTAATTTTGCTCTCCATCTCAGAAATCAAATCTCAAAAGTTAAATACTTGTCCCTATTGGCAGGTACGATTTCTCTAGCACTATCAGCAGCAATTATTCCCGTCGTGTTGGCCCAATCTAATAATCCGCCTGCTCCACCACAACAGCCTCCAAATGGGCTCAACTTGACCTCCGAACAACAGGCAAAAATGCAGCAAATCCGGCAAGCTGAGCGGCAACAAATGGATAATATTTTAACTGCCGAACAAAAAGCTCGCCTGGAAACTGCCAGACAAAATCGCGAAGCTCCACATCGGGTATTTGAATCGCTGAATTTGACTGACGAACAAAAAGCAAAAATTCAAGAATTACGGCGCACGACGAAAGAGCAAATGGATGCAATTCTGACCCCTGAACAGCGTCAGCAAATGCAGCAACATCCTCCGGGTTTTCCTCCCAATTGGCTGAATTTGACCTCCGAACAGCAAGCTAAAATGGAGCAAGTTAGACAAGCTGAGCGGCAACGGATGGATAATATTTTAAATGCCGAACAAAAAGCTCGCTTGGAAACTGCCAGACAAAATCGAGAAAATCCGCGCCAGGTGTTTGAATCGCTCAATCTGACTGACGACCAGAAATCTAAAATAGAAGAATTACGGCGCACGACGAAAGAGCAAATGGATGCTATTCTGACCCCTGAACAGCGTCAGCAAATGCAGCAAAATCCTCCATTTTCTCCTGTTCCCCCAGAAGGATTAGAACCACCGCAATAGAATAATTGAATTGCCGATCGACTCGGTAAATAAGCTCTGTGAAAAAGGTAAAATGACTTTTTTATATTTTACCTTTTTCCCTAATTAGGACTTTGGTACTAGGTCAAATTAGGAAATTCGCTCCATGTCCCCCCAGAAGAATTATTGCAATTCCAGAGAAGACCTGGCCCAGCAGACCTGGCCCTGTCAACAGCTACCACAGCAAACCCTCCAGATTCCCTCAAGCTTGAGGATTTTAGCGCCACTCCCATCTGGGAGTGGTATTGCATACTTTCCCTGGCCAATTTGTATCTTATGTAACAATTTGTGTTTTTCCAATCCATTATGCAATTAATGGCGTTACTGTATAAGAGTACACAAAACGCGGGAGGGAGTTGTGAGTCAAAGAGTCACCATTGCGGTGACTGAATCGCTGTTTGCCCGACTTCAGCCCGTCAAGCATCAATTTAATATTTCCGCTATTTGCCAGGAGGCTTTAAAAATGGCTATTACTTACGAAGAACTCAAAGTCCAAATTACCGAACAAGACAATTGGGTAGAACGCCTTCAGACGGAAAAGAAAGTTCTCCTCAACAAAGTCCGCCAAGAAGGGTTTGAATTAGGTATTCGTTCCAGTGCCAAGTTATCGTACAAAGATTTCCGCCATTTTGAACGAGTCCAGCCGCTGGCGGTTGCGCTTGATGAAGATGTGCTGGACTACCTCTGGACATTCCTGAATCTGAAAGACTATCCAGAGCAAGCTCGTTTGAACGATGCGGACTTTGCCTACTTACTGCAAGTCGATCCCCAAAGTCGGATTAGCTTTGCTCAAGGATGGATCGATGGAGTATTATCCGTTTGGCAAACTATTAAGACTCAACTAGACAACGCTCAGTAGCCTTCTTCACCGAATACGGGTTTTGTTTGTCAGTGATGGGCCAAGCGCTAAGTTGCGGGAGCATTTAATTTCGCTCTTGAGGCTGATGGGGAGATGGGAGATGGGAGATGGGAGATGGAGAGAAAGATTGACCATTTTTCCCCAACACTAAAAATATCATCGAAATGAGATGCGCTTTTGCCGACAACGATCGTCTCGATCGCAAATGGTAACAATCGCCCCGTGATTGAATAGGAACTTGGGGGATAAAGCCTTTGGCTCATCCTGGGTTGGGTTTGACTAATTTTGCAATTATTTGATAGCGGTAGCCAGATAAAAAACGCCATTGACTCGAAAGCACAACTCGATACCAGAAAGCTTGAGAATGGAGCGTCGTTCCCACAACTTGGTTGCATCGTCAATTGTTTGACACTGTACCATTAAACATCCCGGATGGAAGCGCAGCGATAGGGAGTGGGCGGGAACCCCAGACTGTTGAATCCAGGACAAGAGGGAGTAGTCGGCAGCAGTTAAGTCAAACATAAGTGAGAGAGTCGGAAGAAGGGATAAGAATTATTAACTCCTAAAACTCTCAAGAGAACTGTGTCTTTTGTAACTTTATGCCTATATCTGCATAAAGAGATTGACAAATTTCAAATTTCTCTGACCGATGGAACGATCGAGGCGTTATAGCGGCAAAACGACTCGATCGAATACATTTTCCGTAGGGGCGGGTGAGAGCTTGTAAACCTCACCCTCGATCTGAACAAGCAGATCGCATACCAAAAGGTGAGAGAAACGATAGACGATTGCTCATATTGGGAGCAAAACCAAGGATGGCGCGATCGCGATGCTCGTAGATTGACATCCTCACCGCAGAAGAAGTGCGGTGATTGCCAAGATTACTCTTGAAGTTTCCTCTTTCAGCGACAAACCTTAAAATCAACTATCCATTACTGGCAATTCTTAAACTCTTTCACTGTTCAATAGAACCAATGAACAAGCCTAACTTAGCTTACCCCAGAGGATCGCCAATACCCACCGCTCGCAGCGCAATCTCTTGTGCTTGAAGTTTGTCCGCATCCCGCCGCAACCACCAAGCATATTCAAGGCTGTCGAAATCTCCCAATTGTGGCAATAGCAGTACCAGTTGTCGAGGTGAGGACTCGCAACCGCTCAATATCGGTAAAACTGCTCCATCAGTCACCCGTTGGCACTTGGCTTGGCTCAAGATGGTATATATATTCATCGCCTACTTGTCTGCTGAAGATTGCATTTTCACAGATTATGCCAAGGCTGGTAGGCCAGTTCAGAATAATTACATCGTCACGTCAGGGAAACTGCCTTTCACGTTCTGTTTGCGATCGCCAGTCATCCTGTCGATGCTCTTAGATAGAGATTTAATGAGTTGGGTTTCGTACTTCAACCCAAGCTACAAGGATGATGGTAAAGCGTCTCAGAATGATTGATGAGACTTTACGCTCGGCCCCAATACACAGAGCGCCAGATTGCACAGCGAATCATCAACTGAGGGCCTCTGGAACTTATCTATGGTAAAGCTAAGAATTTTCTATGGAAGCTTAACTTCTATTTTGGTGAAAAGATGAATATTAATTGCCATTATAACGTACATTAAAAAATATTGAAGAACTAAATCATCTCCAAATTAGGAATCTCTCAGGCGGGGAGGCAGAGCTTTGCTTGCGTCTGCCTAATTTCTGCTATCGCTGATTCCTGTCTCGAAGGCAAAACGGTTGTCTTCCAATTGCTTAATTTTTCAAAGTCGGTATTGCCCTTTTACTCATCACGATTCATGTCAATTACCAACCTGATTCGTTTTAACAACCTGCGGGGCGACATCTTCGGGGGTGTCACTGCCGCCATCGTATCTTTACCGCTTGCCCTAGCTTTCGGTGTTGCCTCTGGAGTCGGGCCGATCGGCGGTCTGTATGGTGCTATTTGCGTTGGTTTCTTTGCCGCGTTATTCGGCGGTACTCCCACGCTGATTTCCGAACCGACTGGCCCAATGACCGTGGTGATGACGGCGATCGTCGCCTCCCTCACCGCCAGCAATCCGGATAATGGTTTGGCGATGGCATTTACCGTTGTCATGTTGGCGGGGCTGTTTCAGATCGTATTTGGCATTTTCAAATTAGGGAAATACATTACCCTCATGCCCTATAGCGTCATCTCCGGCTTTATGTCGGGGATTGGCGTGATTCTGGTTATTCTACAAATTGCACCCTTTTTAGGCCAACCAGCGCCGAAAGGGGGTGTTCTGGGCACCGTAACGACGATTCCGCAATTGATTGCCAATGTGAATCCACCGGAGGCAATTCTAGGTCTCTTGACGGTGGGGATAATTTTCCTCATGCCCAAAAAGCTGAAGCGTTTTGTGCCTCCCCAACTGGTGGCGTTGATTATTGGAACTGTAATTTCCTTGACGGTATTTCAAGGTATGGAAATTCGCCGCATTGGTGAAATTCCAGTGGGACTTCCCCCATTGCAATTCCCAACTTTTACACCCGGTCAAGTGACCGTGATGTTAGTGGATGGGGTAATGTTGGGGATGCTGGGTTGTATCGATACCTTGCTGACAGCAGTGATCGCAGATAGTCTCACCCGAACTGAACATAAATCCGATAAGGAATTGATCGGTCAAGGCATCGGCAATATTGTTTCCGGTCTGTGCGGTGGCTTACCGGGTGCAGGTGCGACGATGGGAACAGTTGTCAACATCCAAACGGGTGCAACCACAGCGGTATCTGGTTTAACAAGGGCGTTGGTGCTGCTGGTGGTGGTTTTGGGCGCTGCCAAGCTGACCCAACCGATTCCGATGGCAGTGTTAGCAGGGATTGCGCTTAAAGTAGGGATTGATATTCTTGACTGGAGTTTCCTGAAGCGATCGCACAAGGTTTCTATCAAGGGTTCCCTGATCATGTACGGGGTATTGCTCTTAACCGTATTTGTGGATTTGATTGTAGCGGTAGGCGTAGGTGTGTTTATCGCCAATATTCTTACTATCGAACGGTTGAGTAGTTTGCAATCTCAGGAAGTTAAGCTGATTGCCGATACAGATGACGATGCACGATTGACCGAAGAGGAGAAGTTCCTACTGGATAAAGGCAAAGGGCGTGTGTTGTTATTTTACCTGAGTGGCCCGATGATTTTTGGCTTATCGAAAGCGATCGCACGCGAACACAATGCGATGAAAGATGCAGATGCGTTAGTAATGGATCTCAGCGATGTGCCTTTGCTGGGGGTGACTGCTTCGCTGGCGATCGAAAATGCGATTCGCGATGCTTACGATAAGGGTTTACAGATCTATATCGTCGGTGCAAGCGAGAAAATTCAGCGCCGCTTGCAACGTCTGGGACTGTTCGATCTAATTACCTCAGAACATATCTTGAGCGATCGCACGGTCGCCCTGCGTCAAGCTGTTGACCTGGTTTACAACAAAGAGGCAGTCGCCTAAAAAGAGTATGACAAGTTCGACGAATCGAGGTAACCTGATGCGTCAGGAAACTAAAAATCGGTTACCTCCGATTCAAATCAGGTTCACATCGTCTTTACCGCGTAACTCATGTTTTTGAACCATACAATTACAGCTTTCACTGGGATGGCATACCCGCTTGTCCCTTCGCCCTTGTTGGCAACTGTCGAGGCAGAAAATTCACCGATCGTTCTCACCGGAGTTCTGCTGAGTTTGGTGATAATTTACCTAGCCAGCAAAATTGGCGCAGAAATAGCCAAACGGTTAGATTTTCCGCCAGTTCTGGGGGAATTGGTGGCGGGTGTAATCGTCGGGGTATCTGCATTACACCTGATTGTCTTTCCCGAAAGCGGACTATCTGCCTCTGATTCAGTGGTGATGACGATTCTGCAATGGATCGATCGTCTCTCCCCCGCAGCTGTCACAAGTATATTTGAATCGCAGAGTGAAGTCATTTCCGTGCTGGCAGAATTAGGCGTAATTATTCTGCTATTTGAAATCGGTCTGGAATCCGATTTGCGACAATTAAAAGAAGTTGGATATCAAGCCACAATTGTAGCTTGTGTGGGAGTGGCAGTTCCTTTTGCAGCAGGGACTGTGGGCTTGATGATGTTATTCCACGTTCCCGCAATTCCAGCTATTTTTGCAGGGGCTGCTTTGACGGCAACTAGCATTGGGATTACATCCAAAGTATTGTCTGAATTAGGACAGCTTAAATCCAAAGAAGGTCAAATCATTGTTGGTGCTGCTGTCATTGATGATGTGCTGGGAATTATCGTCCTGGCTGTTGTCGCCAGTTTAGCGAAAACGGGTGAGATTGATGTTACTAATGTCATCTATTTGATTGTCAGTGCAACCGCTTTTCTAATCGGTTCCATTCTGTTGGGTGGCATCTTCAATAAGACCTTTGAGCGGATCGTCGAGCAACTTAAAACTCGTGGCAATATTGTCATCCCAGCATTTATCTTTGCCTATTTTATGGCATTTCTGGGCAATGCAATTCACCTAGAAGCGATTTTGGGTGCGTTTGCTGCTGGTTTAGTTCTAGATGAAAGCGATGCTCGCAACGAGTTAGATGAACTGGTGAAGCCGGTCGCCGATTTGCTAGTGCCCATCTTTTTTGTAACTGTAGGAGCTAGAGCAGATCTGGGCGTTTTGAATCCGACTGTACCAGAAAATCGGGCTGGATTGTGGATCGCTGTATTTTTGATGGTAGTTGCGATTCTCGGCAAGATAGTGACAGGTTGGGCGGTGTTCGGTCAACCCGGAATTAATCGATTAGCGATCGGCGTTGGTATGATTCCGAGAGGTGAAGTCGGATTAGTGTTTGCCGGCATCGGTTCTGCCAGTGGCGTTCTCAGTAAGCCGTTGGAGGTATCGATTATTATCATGGTGATTCTGACCACATTTCTGGCACCGCCCTTTCTGCGCTTCGCCTTCGGTCAGCCAGTGGAACCCCCAAGCACAGGAGAACCTGGAAGCGAACAACCAATTTTAGCAGGTGAATCTCAGCCTACACCGTGAGGTTGCTGCGAGCGATCTCAAACACCACAGTCAGAAGCTCCAACTAACCTAAAGGTATAGTTGGAGTAGTTCACTAACTATCTTTGAACATCAAAATACTTTCATACTTTAGACAAAAATAATCCAATCCATAAGTTTTGAGAAAGGGGTGCTTATGAGTCACTCTAATATAGAGTCTTTACTGGAAGACTGTCGTTCAGGCAATCCTTCTAGACAAACACCAGCAATTATGAAGCTACAAGAAAAGGAAGCTTATGAAGCTGTCCCAACCTTAGTTGATTTACTCACTTCCCCCGAACAAAATATTCGGGGGCTTGCTGTGACGGCGCTGGGATGGCTGGGAGACGAAGAAATTGAGACTGTTGGCCCTGCGCTTGTGAGGATGTTAGCCGACCCAGAAGATCTCGTTAGATCCGATGCAGTGGATGCGCTCGCCACACTGGACTACATACCAGCGATCGAACCAATCAAGTCTCTCCTTCGTAGTGACTCTGATTGGGTTGTGAGAGCTTCAGCAGCAGAAGCATTAGGTGATTTAGCTGAAGTAGGAGACTCAGAGGTTTTGGCAGAGCTTGAGTTAGCCCTAGACGATCCCATTGGGCCGGTTCGATCTTATTCAGCTTGCGCTATTGGACTTTTAGGAACACAAGAGATTCTGCCCAAACTTGAAGTGTACTTCTCATCAGAAGAGTACCTAAACACAAAAGCCGAAATCTTAGCTGCCAGATACCGATTGGGTATTCGCGATGATTTAACTAAGCTGCTAAAATTACTTCAAAGTGCTGATGAGCATTTGGTAGGTGTCATTCTTAACATTCTACGAGACTTAGCAGAACGTAAAGTCCCCCTAACCCTTGCTCTTGATGCGCCGCAGATTCGTCAAATTTTGACTGCAATTGCACAGTCTTGTCCTATTCACCGAAATTACGCTGAACGGGTTATTGTTCAATTAAAAGAAGTAGAACTTCAATTAACAACCAAATGAGAGCAAATCAAGTATTTATTTGACGACATAATAATTTCCAGTTTCGATTACACTCTCGATTTGGTAGGTGATCGGCGGGTGGTGCAGGAACAGAATGGGCGAAAAGTTGAGTATGAATAAAGTATTAATTATCACATAAGTAATGTGTAAATCTTAAATTTTTTTTAAAAATGAATCAAAACAAAATGTATAAGTTTGCTGCCGCTTCAGAGGACGAATCGATCGTATATGGTGCTGCTAGACCTGGATACAAGAATATACAGGTCGATCGGTGGATTGAATTTATGCAGCAACAAAACATTAAGCGCGTTTGTTGCTTGCTGACTCAGACTCAGCTAATTCGCTACACAGATTTGCTGGTAACGTATCGAAATATATTTGGTTTAGATCGGATTTGTTGGGCACCTATTGAGGATTTTCAATTGAGCGATCGTCAAACCTTAATTGAGGAAATTCTGCCTTTTTTAGACATAGCAAACCAACAAAATGAGAAAGTTGTCGTGCATTGTTCTGGTGGAATTGGACGCACAGGACACATTTTAGCAGCTTGGTTAGTGAGTGCGCGAGGCTTCTCCAATCAAGATGCGATCGCAGCAGTGAGGCGAACGGGGAAGAATCCCTATGAGGCGGCGATAGTCGCTCCCCTCAAAGGTCGAAATCCTTGGAAAGTTGCTGCGGAACTCAACGCACTGCTCAATGATTGTCGCGATCCTAAAAAGTAGTTTAAAACGCGATCGCAACTACCGCCATACTGCTGAGCCAATCACTGAGCATCTACTGAACACAAAACTGAGCATTTCTCCCCAATCAACGCCGTTACGCTGGAGACATAAGAAAATCGCATCAAGAGGTTGTTCCTATGACTCAGACTATCGAACACCAACCAGGTGGCTTATACATTCAAACTCCCGATCGACAAAAAATCGCCTTTCCCCTCAAACACACGGAAGTACAAGCCAAAGTTGCGGGAAATATCTCGCGAGTCGAAGTTACCCAAACCTTTGAAAATCCTTTCACCACAACGCTGGAAGCCGTCTACATCTTTCCGTTACCCGATGAAGCAGCCGTCGATGATATGCTGATTCGCATAGGCGATCGCACTATTAAAGGTAGCATCAAAAAACGTCAAGAAGCGCAACAAATTTACGAGCAAGCCAAACAGCAAGGACGCACCGCCGGACTCCTAGAACAAGAACGCGATAACATTTTTACTCAATCTCTTGCTAACATCAAGCCTGGGGAACAAATTGATGTAATTATTCGCTATTCCGATAGCCTGAAATTCGAGGCGGGGAATTATGAATTTGTGTTTCCAATGGTAGTTGGCCCGCGTTACATTCCAGGCACAACAATTGAGGGAAATACAACAGGGGGTGGCTCTGCTGCTGCACCGATGACTTTAAATCAAGATACCGATTTAGTGCCGGATGCTTCCCGCTTGAATGCTCCCATTCTACCATCAGGAACTCGCTCCCGACACGATATTAATGTAACTGTCGAAATTGATGCGGGTGTGGCAATTCGGGATGTGCGATCGCCATCTCATCAAATCCAGGTTACTCACGAAGGACAGAGCGTGCGAGTAAAACTGGCGGGTGGAGATACAATTCCCAACAAAGACTTAATTTTACGCTATCAAGTGACAGGCGATCGCACACAAACCACCGTCTTAACTCAAGCTGACGAAAAAGGCGGACACTTCGCAGTTTACCTGATTCCCGCAATAGCATATCAACCGAATCAAAAGATTGGTAAAGATGTCGTCTTTCTCATCGACACATCTGGATCTCAAGCTGGTGCGCCGCTAATGCAATGTCAGGAATTGATGCGCCGCTTTATCAACGGATTAAATCCCGACGATACCTTCAGCATCATTGATTTTGCCAATACAACCCAGCAACTCTCCCCCGTTCCTCTACCCAATACACCGCAAAATCGATCGCTAGCAATTCAATACATCAACAAGTTAAATGCAGGCGGCGGAACGGAATTGCTGCGCGGTATTCGCGCCGTTTTGAATTTCCCAGTCACAGATCCGGGACGGTTGCGGAGTATTGTGTTGTTGACCGACGGTTATATCGGTAACGAAAATCAAATTTTGACAGAAGTGCAACGACATCTGAAATCTGGAAATCGCCTCTATAGTTTTGGTGCGGGTAGTTCCGTGAATCGTTTCTTGCTCAACCGCATTGCCGAAATAGGTCGGGGTATTTCTCGAATTATTCGACACGATGAACCGACTGATGAAGTAGTCGATAAATTCTTCCGGCAAATCAACAATCCCGTTCTCGCTAACATTAACTTGCAATGGGAAGGCGATGGCGAATCTCCCGTAATTTATCCCTCCACACCACCAGATTTATTTGCAGAACAACCATTAGTTTTGTTCGGGCGCAAACAAGATTGTCGTGCTGGAAAGTTGCACGTTACCGGAATTGCAGCCGGTGGTACTCGCTATCAGCAAACTTTTAATTTGAACTTTCAAGAAATGGGAAATCCTGCGATCGCACAACTTTGGGGACGTTCCCGCATCAAAGATTTGATGAATCGGATGGTCAGCGGAGATACAAAGGCAGGTGTGGAAGCGGTAACAGATACTGCTCTTACCTATCAATTGTTATCGCAATATACGGCTTTTGTTGCAGTCAGCGATGATGTGCGAGTCAATCCAACAGAGGCTTCTGTATCTGTGCAAGTACCTGTAGAAATGCCGGAAGGTGTTAGTTATGAAGGTATTTTTGGCAACATTGCTTACAATTCTGCTCCCGCAATAGCTCGCGCTGCATCCGATCCACCTGATTTTTTGCAACGCCGAAAAGTCAACTATTCTAATGCACCATCTCCAGCACGTATGTCTCCTCCCAGTCCGACTTCTGCAATGGAGTCATCTGATGAGTTCGATATCACGTTAATAAATCCAGACTTGATGTTTGAAGACGATGAACCGTTGGAAGCACCCAAACTCCAACGCCCTGGAATACCTCCTGCCCGTCGTTCCCCTGGAATGCCTTCTGTCTCTCGCCTACAGGTTATCAGCGCCACGGGACTCGATAACAGTCCGATCTCACTTCTCAGTGCGATCGCACTTCTCACCCAACATCTACAATCGATCCAACTGGCGGCGGGTATCAGTGGCGATTTAGTCTTTGAGTTACAGGTGAGTAAGGGACGGGTGAGACAGGTTGTTTTGGATGAGCAAGCATCTTCTGTGCAAGAACAAACGGTAATTGAGGCAATTCGGCGAGCGCTGCTGATTTGGCGACCAATGCCAACGATTACGAGTACCGTTGTTGTAACACTACGAATTCAACCATAATTGCGACGATGCGATCGAAACCGGGTAAAACCCCGGTTTTTTTTGCGGCGATATCGTTTCCGGTTGCATCACGATCGATACGAACAATTGTCTGTGGAAATCGAGGGTTAAATTTTTACCGCAGTAGGCAGATAAACGCAGATAAACGCAGATAAGAAAGCGATGTCGCCGGACAGGATCTGAATAGTCTATCGGGGAACAATCGGCAAGGAAGGAACATCAGCCAAGTTAGCTGCAACAGACTTGCCTGAATTTATGCGATCGCTTATTATTTCATGCTTTGCAGAAATAGTCGATCGTCTGTTGTATATCCAATTAGCAACACAAAAATTAGGGCGACAATCTAGCAGGAGACTATATTAAATGAAGTCTTTACCTTTATTGGCTATTGTGCTTGGTTTTGTATCTGTTGGTTTGGGAATGAGTGCATCGCTTGCGAGCAAGATCGGAAACTCTAGTTCTCCCAGCAGTGACACCAATGTTATTTCTCAAACTACCCCCAATGCTGAAGAATTCATCGCCAGAGGTACTGAACCATTTTGGAATGTTACCGTTAATCGCCGTGGCATTGTCTATTCAACACCAGATGTCAGAAATCGACGATATCCATACACCGCACCCTTAACAGCAATGGGTCGTCCTGCGGATTTAGTACGAGTGTATCGACTCAACGGTCAACCTAGCGGCGTACTGGTGATTAAAAAAGTTGATTCTTGTAGCGATGGAATGTCAGATAATGTTTACCCCTACGATGCAACTCTAATCTTAGGTAATCAAGTGCTGGAAGGTTGTGCCCAAAGAAGGTAATCTAGACACCGCAACGGGAGAGGGAGAGTGGGGGAGCGGGGGAGCGGGGGGGCAGGGGAGCGAAAGAATAAATATTTTCCCTTTTCTTTTTGACTTTTGACTTTTGACTTTTGACTTTTGACTTTTGACTTTTGACTTTTGACTTTTGACTTTCCCTAGCCCCTAGTTATATCCCATTGCACAGGAGCGAGTTGATAGTAGCGTTGCAGTAGCTGATAAAGTGCCGGATGCTGATTGTGCAATTGGTGCGGTTTTTCAAAGAAAGTCTCAGTAACTACGGCAAAAAATTCGGCGGTGTTTGTTGCACCATAGCTATCGATTACTGTCTTTCTATCTAGTTGAACATCATCACAAAGGCGCTGATATTCTTTCGTCATCACATCAGCCCAAATGAGATAATCTGAGTTTTGCTGCAAAACAGGAACTCCGTCAACTTTACCATCCTCTCCATCTAACTGGTGAGCGAATTCATGAAGCACGACATTATGCCCATCCCTCCAGTTGGAAGTGTCTTGTTTCACCTGCTCCCAAGATAGTACTATCTGGTCATTTGTCCAGGATTCTCCCAGTCTTGCTACAAGTCTTTCCTCAACAATATAATTTCCAGTAGAAGTTGTTTCTTTAGCCAAATAAGTGCTGGGATAAACCAGAATCGAAGCAAGTTTGGGAAAGTAGCTTTCTCGCTCGTTGAGCAGGAGCAAACAAGCGACAGCAGCAATGGTAATCTTCATTTCTTCCGTCACCTGTAATCCGCCACAACCGATGAATTGTTTTTCTGATAAGAATACTTGAATATGCCCCTGAAGTCGTCTGCGTTCGCCTGGATAAAGTCTGGTGTAAATAGGCAGATTATTTTCAATAATAGCATTCCAAATAGGTGGAAAAGGACGATTCTTTAAACTATTTCGTCGTCGTTTTCTAAGGATTGGATAGCCAAAAATCCCAGTAAGGATTAGTCCAATGATGAGAAAAACTATAATTGTTTTAAGCATTATATTTTAAGCGCGATCGCATTTTGAGGGGTAAGAGCCATCTCTACCTCTAAATTAGACATTTCCAAAAATTCTTGTGGGGTAGGCATCCTGCCTGCCCTTTGAGATTCTTTTGGAGGAGATGTCTAATGTGAGGCGATCGACTCGGCAGCAATCTGCTTTGTGCGATCGCACTGCACGTCGGGATGACTCAGTGAGTCGAGACAAACCAGTCGATCATTTTGCGGGCAATGCTCAGTTTAGACGGAAGCTGTGGAAGGTTGTGTTTGGTGAACCAGGCAGCATCTACCAGCTCTTGCGGTTCGAGTACGATATCGCCACCGGCATAGGTAGCTGTAAATCCAATCATCAGCGAGTTTGGAAATGGCCAAGGTTGGGAACCGAAATAGCGAATATCTTCGATCGCAATCCCAACTTCCTCACGAACTTCCCGTGCGATCGCTTCTTCCAGTGATTCTCCCGGTTCCACAAATCCAGCGATCAAACTGTACATTCCCACTGGAAAGCGGGGGGCGCGTGCCAAGAGTAGTTCGTCACCACGAGAAATCAGCACGATCGCCGCTGGAGACAGGCGAGGATAATTGACTAATCCACACTTGGGACAACGCTTGGCACGTTCATGGGGCAATTGGGTTGTGGAAGTGGCACAATGACCGCAGTATTGATGTGTGCGATCCCACTCCACGATTTGAATCGCACGACCGCTGAGGGCAAACAAGTCGTCGTCTAAACTCCCATACAATTCACGCAGCCCGCACCAGGTCATGCCATCAGGGGCGAGAGCATCCTTGGGAAGTTGGGCCGAGTAACAAGGGCGATCGTCCAGAGTGCCCAGAAATTGTGTCCGGATCGGCACCAAACCGATCTCTGTGAGATCGATGGCGTGAGGTATTTGGCTGAGTGTTCCTTTGCGGTGAACCAACAACTTATTTTCCGCAAAGGCGAACCACCAAGCAGGTTCTGACTGTGTTTCAGGGGGAGTGATAGCAGGGATGAAGATTCGATTCATTCTAGATTGAAAGTGGCATCTGGTATTGGGACAGTTGAAAATCTGTCTTAAGGTCAATCGCCAAATTCTGCGATCGGCTGGATGATTATAGCTGTGAGGAGTGAAAAGTGAACTGAAACGAAAAGCCCTTGGAGTCGAAACACGGACAGACGCCCAAGGGCTTTTCAGTTGTCGGGCAATTCCTGTAGGAATCTGAACCATTAAAACCGTAGCGGGGCAGACGGGCAGAGGGAAAAAACGAGGAATTCAAATAAAACCCAGATTAGGCTTGCAAAAACGAGCCAATATCATTTAGGCTGATTTTATTTCGTTATTTTCCGAGAGGAGCGCAAATGCCCGATTCCAAAAATAATATCCTCAAGATAGATGCAGGAACTCTTGTGTTGATTATATCTGCCCTTATACTTTTGCCCCTTCTGTTGGCTGGCTTCTTCTCTCAATAAGTATTGTTTGACAAGCAACTGAGTCACCCGATTTTGGATTTTGGATTTTGGATTGATTCCGCCTTAAAAGGAACAAACTTGAAATTCGGAATAATTTTTTGCTGATTACCCTTGAAATGGGAGGCTTGAATCCCCTTTGTTCGGTCATCAGCAGATATTCTACTGATATCCCGCTGCCTGAATTGAAAAAAGCTTTTGGTAAAGTCCCTGTGCCTTTAACAATTCGGCGTGAGTGCCTTCTTCTAAGACAGTTCCTTCCGATAGCACCACAATTTTATCGGCTATACGCACAGTAGAAAAGCGGTGAGAAATCAGCACAACCATTTGATTTTTAGTAAGTTGCGATAAACGTTCAAAAATCTCTGCTTCTGCCATCGCATCCATTGCTGCCGTCGGTTCGTCCAACACCAAAATATCTGCTTCAGTTCGCATAAATGCGCGTGCGAGAGCTATTTTTTGCCACTGTCCGCCAGAAAGTTCCGTTCCTCCTTTAAACCATCGCCCCAACTGAGTAAAAAACCCTTTAGGCATAGATTCGATAAAAGCTTTAGCCTGACTCTTTTCAGAAGCAATCTGCCAACATTCTAAATCTTCTAAATTTTCCACATCGCCAACACCGACATTTTCTCCTATTGTAAATTGGTAACGAACAAAATCCTGAAAAATAACGCTCATGCGTCGGTGCAGTACCGATATGTCCCAGGACTGCAAATCCAAACCATCCAGCAGAATGCGTCCTCTAGAAGGTACGTACAATCTCGTTAAAAGCTTAATTAAAGTAGTTTTTCCAGAGCCATTTTCACCGACTATGGCCAGTTTTTCTCCAGGTTTCAGATGTAGGGAGATTCCTTTTAAAGCTGGTTGGAATTTTCCCGGATAAGTGAAATAGACATCCTCGAAGCGAACCCCATCGTTGGGAATTAAACCAAAGGTAGCTTGACCATTAGATTTGGGGATTTCTTGTTCTAGAAATTCATATAAGTTGGATAGATATAAGTTATCTTCGTACATCCCACCGATGGAGGTAAGAATGGAGGAAAAAGTAGACTGTCCTTGACGAAATACCATCAGGTACATGGTCATATCTCCAAGGGTGATGCGATTTGCGATCGCTTCTAGTACAATCCAAGCATAAGCAAGATAAAAAGCTCCTATACTCAGCAATCCCAACAAGAAACCCCAAAATCCCCGGCGCACAGTCAAATCCCGGTCTTCGCCGTAGAGTCGCTGAAAAATATCCCGATAGCGTTGTAGCAACATTGGCCCCAACTGGTACAGTTTAACCTCTTTGGCGTAGTCTTCTCTAGCAATTAAAGTTTCCAAGTAAGTTTGCTGTCTCGTTTCCGGAGAACGCCACCGAAACAGGCGAAATGCTTCCAACGCAAAGCGAGTTTCGGCAACGAAGGCAGGTACGGCAGAAAAAGCGAGTATCGGTACTGTCCATACTGAAAATTGCAGCAACAAACCGCCGTAAGCGACCAGGGAAAGTCCATCTTGAACTAACTTGAAAGTTCGGTTTACTAAACTCAAAGGACGACTTGATGCTTCTCGCCGCGCCGTATTCATTTTGTCATAAAATTCGGAATCCTCGAAGTAGGAAAGGTCGAGGGTGAGCGCTTTTTCTAAGATGAGGACGTTAACTTTTTGCCCTAATTGAACTCGCAGTAAAGATTGGCAGAGGGAGAGACTTCTTTGCGTACCTGTTAATAAGATAACTAAGAGAGCCTCCAGTCCAACATAACTTAAAGCAATGGTGCGATAATTTGTTTGTGCTTCCCCAGAAGTATGGACTACTGCATCTACAATTAACTTGCCGATGTAAGCTACTACCCCGGGTAGCAAACCAGCAATTAGGGTGAGGATGGCAAGAACGATTGTGAGGATGCGGTTTGTCTTCCAGACTAAGATTATAGCGCGAGCGTTGTACTGGAATAGCCCCAAGTATTGGCGTAGGCGTTGCCAAATTAGTCTTGCAGCATTGGCTTTTTTACGACGAATCATGTTTTTTATATGCCGTCTATAGGTTGTACTATCTCATCTATATTCGGATAATTGCTCTCGCTATCTTTTAAGATGGTGATGAATGCTTGTATTATGGTAGAGTAGAGGCGACTGGGTAGAAGTCGCTCTCACCTATACTTTAAACAAAAAACTGGCTTTCGTGTTTTTGTGGTGATAATAGAGATTTATCTAATCGTAGGGTGGGGGACGGCAATGGCGATAATTTCAGCGTTTTTAACCAATAATTTAGTTCCCCGTACCGTAACCCAGCATCGCACTCAACTGTAACCTTAATGAATACTTTATTCTATAAATCTGAGAAACCCGAAATGACCGACAATATCCCGAACAAAAAAGAGCAACTTTTTGATTTGTGGGCACCTAACTACGATTGGCTTTTTACATCAGTTTTTTACCAAGCTATCCACGTTAGGCTACTAGAATATATCAATTTACCGCCACAATCTCACATTCTGGATCTTGGCTGCGGTACGGGAAAGCTACTCAATCGTTTAGCAGCTAACTTTTCCGATTTACGCGGTATTGGGCTGGATTTATCCTCCCAAATGATACATATTGCTCGTCTGAAAAATTGTCATCGTCCTCGTCTGATTTATATAAAAGGAAATGCCGTTGCTCTTCCTTTTGCAGATAATGAGTTTGATGCGGTTTTTAATACTCTAAGTTTTCTCCACTACCCCGTACCCGAACAAGTTTTTCAAGAAGTAAGTCGGGTGTTACATCCCCAAGGATGCTTTTATCTAGTTGATATAACAACTTGGAGAAAATTCGATTCGGAATATGAGTATAGAGCTTTTTTGCCTAATAATATCCGATTTTATAGTCCAAAGGCACGGGAAGGGTTAGGGAGAGAGGTAGGATTAAATTGTTTGGGTCACTACTATTTGTTAGGGCCAGTTCTGTTGACGATTTTTGCTAAATAAAGCACGCACAAAAAAATCGCAGATTGCAGATTTGGCGCGTGCATAAGTTTTATTTTTACTGAAAATGAAATCAAAGAGGGGAAGTTAGCTACGCTGCAAATATTTAAAGAAAGTTTGTCACTTTACGATGAAGGAAAGTTTCCTGATGCGGCGTGAGTGTTTGCAGAGTGTTTGCGCCAGAGTAAAGGCGATCGCGTGGCGAAAATCTATTTAGAACGCTGTCAGCAGGATTAGATCGATCGTCTGTGCAAAGAATTTTCCGATCTCGACCCATACCTCATAAGTGCGAACCATTTTGGCCATAACTCGTTTAATATACAAACCGCTTAATTTTCAGATAATCATTCTTTATATCAAGCGGTTGAGGCGCGATCGCCGCTCAACCCTTTATCACCGTTAAGCACAACTTCACCAAAACATTAAAACTTTTTATTTATTCCTTTACCTAATAAGTGCTTTACCTTTGTATAGTGGAAATAGCAATAAGCAAACCTGTTAATTACGAAACAAAGCAACAAGTTTAACTTATGAATATGATGTTGACAGACAATCGGGATGCTATTCTACCTGCTGCAAGCACCTGTTCTCAACAAAGTCTACAAGCTGCCAAATTCACCAAACCCCAATTCGATTTGCTGCAACCTGTGCGTCAGTGGCTTGACCAAATCGAGGTTCGGGACGCCAAATTTGCTAAATTGCTCTACAAAGTTATTCCCGCTCAGTGTCCGTTTGAACGCGATATCATACTCTTCGGTCACAAGGTAGCCCACATTCCGCCCTTGTGCAAGCTCAATCCGCTTTACGATCAATTAGTAGGTTTGCGTTTTCGCGCCCTTTGTTATTTAGTCGATCGATGTGGTATTGATATAATGTCTTACTCCTGAGCGAAGTAGAATGGACATCAAAATTGAACGCCAACCCAGTCAAGAATATCTCAACCGATTGGGAGTATTGAAATGGCCGATTTGGACTAAAGAAGTATCGGAATTTCCCTGGACTTACGACGAGGCGGAAACTTGTTATTTCCTGGAAGGTGATGTGGTGGTAACTCCCGTTGGCGGACAGTCGGTGCAAGTAGGTAAAGGTGACTTAGTGACGTTTCCAGCGGGAATGTCTTGCACTTGGAACATCAAGAAAGATGTCAGAAAGCATTATATGTTTGGGTAATTGGTAATTGTTCGTGGTTTGCGGTTAATAGCAATGAACAATCAACCATTATCATCTAGCAACTTTGCGGAATTCCTCAAAGAAGCGATTGACTTTGTTGAATTAGAAGGAGTGGGGGAGTGGGAGAGTGGGGGAGTGGGGGAGTGGGGGAGTGGGGGAGAAAATGTTTGTAGATGAAGTTTTGCATAGAGATTGCCAGCGAACATAATTATTTTGTATTATTATGTAGTATTATGGTTTAAGCGAGCGGCTATTGTTTTGATAATAAGGGTTAATAAGATATTTAATTATAGCATAATAAGGTAGTTTTCTGATGGAAAAGCAGATTCACAAATATCCGCGCACTCACCACATTGAAGGTTCGCGATCGCAACCTGGAGATGAAGATTTAGATAGCGTACCTTTTCGTGCGATCGCTAACAAGTATGTTGTGATTGAAGAAAAAGTAGATGGCGCAAATGCTGCCATTAGTTTTACTGACGACGGTCAAATGCGATTGCAAAGTCGAGGACATTATCTCACAGGAGGAGAGCGAGAAAAACATTTTAATTTATTCAAACAATGGGCTTACAGTCACGCGGCAGCTTTTTGGGAAGTACTGGGCGATCGCTATATTTTATATGGCGAATGGCTATATGCCAAACACACTGTTTTTTACGATTACTTACCCCACTATTTTCTAGAGTATGATGTGCTAGATATCGCAGAAAATCAATTTCTCAGCACTCAGAGTCGCAAACAATTACTTTCCGGATTGCCGCTAGTTTCAGTACCAGTTTTATTCACGGGTACAATTCAATCTTACAAGCAAATGACCGGATTGCTGAACAACTCTCATTTTATTCAACCCGGACACTTAGAAAGACTGCGGCTATGCTGTCAGGAAAAAGGATTGGATGTAGAGCGATCGCTCAACCAAACCGATGCCAGTACTCTCATGGAGGGATTATACATCAAAGTTGAAGAAGAAGCAATAGTTACCGACCGTTATAAATACGTGCGTGCCAGCTTTTTAACCACAATATTGCAATCAGACGGTCATTGGTTAAATCGTCCCATCATCCCAAATCAACTCCGTCCCGACATAGATTTATTTGCCTTATGAATTCCACCCAACTTTTATCGCCATCTTGGACATTTCCTCACTGTCCCGCATCGCCAAATTGGACGATCGATTGGTCAGCACTTCTGGCAGAATTTGATTGGCTGCAATCTCTGCAAAACTGTCCCCAAGACCCGCGCTACCATGCAGAAGGCGACGTTCTCACCCACACGCGCTTAGTTTGCGAAGCGTTAGTTTCCTTATCGGCTTGGCGAGAATTACCAGCAACAGAACGTTCTGTTTTATTTGCCGCTGCATTACTGCACGATATCGCCAAACCGACTGCTACTATTATAGAAGAAGATGGCAGCATCACATCAAAAGGTCACGTTCGCCAAGGCGCAAAGATGGCGCGACAAATCCTCTGGCAATTGCACGTACCATTTCATCAACGAGAAGCAATAGTTGCTTTGGTGCAATATGGTAGTCTGCCATTATGGTTTTGGGATAAAACCAATCCGCAACGTGCTGTAATTAAAGCGAGTCAATTAATTCGATGTGATTTGTTAGCATTATTGGCAGAAGCAGATGTGAGAGGTCGCGAATGTGAAGATCGAGAACAATTGCTAGAACGCATTCAGTTTTTCCGCGAATTTTGTCAGGAAAATGAATGTTTCGATCGACCGCGACATTTCCCCTCCCATCACAGTCGATTTGTGTATTTCCAAAAAGAAAACGGCTATCCCGATTATGCTGCTTTTGACGATACCCGATTTGAGGTAATTCTGATGTCAGGATTACCCGCTTCCGGTAAAGATTATTGGATTCGCAAAAATCTGCCAGATAAGAAAGTAATATCGCTGGATGAATTGCGAAAAATATTGAAAATCTCGCCTAGAGACGAGCAAGGTGAGGTGATCGATCGAGCCAAAGCAATGGCAAAAGAATACCTGAGAGCGGGTCAATCCTTTGTTTGGAATGCTACAAATATTTCTCGCCAATTGCGTTCTGGTTTGATTAGTTTATTTTCCGGATATCAAGCACGAATTCGCATTGTTTACTTGGAAGTTCCTTGGGAAGAATTGCTGCGACGCAATAGCGATCGAGATGCGATCGTCCCCGAAGCTGTAATATGGAAAATGTCGCAGCGATTGGAAGTGCCAGACATCACCGAAGCTCATGTAGTAGATTGGCTTGTCGATGCGGGATAAAGTCAAAAGTCAAAAGTCAAAAGTCAAAAGTCAAAAGGCGAAAGGCGAAAGTCAAAAGTCAAAAGTCAAAAGTCAAAAGTCAAAAGTCAAAAGTGAGATATAGTCCGGTTGTATCGTTAGTAGAAAAGCAGTCCGAAAAATTATATGTGGGAGATAGGGGGTTAAATTTTTACCGCAGATGAAGACAGATAAACGCAGATAAACGCAGATAAGAAAGAGATTTTTTTGGGGAAACGTTGCTCCCGAAGATGATATTACTTACAGCAGATAGCAATCGCTTGTGGTACACCTTTAATCTGCGTTAATCTGCGTTAATCTGCTTTCATCTGCGGTAAAAAAAATATTCAAAAAAGTACGTTGTTGCGCTTTAGCGCTAAAGCGCAACAACGTACCTAATCAAATCTTGTATTCTCTATTCGCAATTCTCAATTCTGAGATGTCTGACAATTAGGATGAGTTAATGCGGGACTGTGCGGTGTAACGTTAGCAGCATTAGCGGTGAGGACAACCTTACCATCAGGATCGTATCTCCAACCAGTAGCTTCGACAATTCCATTAGTAAGAGAAGTTTCTTTTCTCCCCCACTCTCCCACTCCCCCACTCTCCCGCTCCCCTGGTGTTAATCTTAGATCGATCCAACTACCTTGAGGCTCAAGTGCTTGCAGGGGATTGGGCGGTAAACCACCTCTACCGATAACGGTAAATTGACTTCTGGGTGAATTCCCACGGCGACAAGAAGAAGCAACTAACGCAGTCGCATCGATGAGATTTCCTGGCAATTCTATCAAACCAGCACTGGGATTAACATCGGGAGTGTTGACTGTAACGGTACCGCTTAAGGACGAATCTGCACCTGTGGCGGTGATGTCGCTAGTAGAGAGCAATGCGGGATCTAAAAGGTTGGTATCGTTAGTGTTGAGTAGGGTTTGCAGTTCTTCCGTAGTGCGCGATTGTGCGCCAAAAATACCTTGAGCGTTGATGGTGACCGTACCGCCTCTATCATTGAGAGAATTGGCGCTGATATCGCTATTTTCTAATGCGACGAGGGTATCTGTGTCGATCGCAATATTGCCGCCGATGATATTATTTCCCTGTGCGTTGGTAGTTATCCTGCTATTTTGACGCAATATTAAAGAGGAAGATCGCAGGCCGATACTAGCTTGATTTTGTGCGGTAATATCGCCGCCGACAGTTTCCGTGCTGATTTCTGTCTGATTCTCCATATATATGGAATCCGCTGCGATTGTGATGTTTCCTGCCGTACCGTTCCCCAAACTGGTACTATTTAATGTCGCACCATTGGTGATGGAAAGGTAACCTGTCGCAATATCGATGCTACCGCCATTACCTACAGCACTATTTTCTGCTGTGCTGGCTACC
The DNA here is from genome assembly GCF_041929145.1 of Aerosakkonema sp. BLCC-F183. Classification (NCBI taxonomy): domain Bacteria; kingdom Bacillati; phylum Cyanobacteriota; class Cyanophyceae; order Aerosakkonematales; family Aerosakkonemataceae; genus Aerosakkonema; species Aerosakkonema sp. BLCC-F183. The sequence continues at coordinate 29,820 of NZ_JBHFNU010000066.1, forward strand.
GTAGTGGGCGAGCTGTCGCTGGCCTTACCATCCAAGGATACCCGATCGCTCGCGACGATCGTCACATTGCCGGCGTTACCTTTTGCAAAGGTGGTCACGCCCAATGTAGCGCCTCCCCTCACACTCAAAGACTTGGTGGTGATATCGATATTACCGCCTTCACCCACGGCATTCTCTTCCACTGTACTCAAAGCTCCACCAGCCGAGTCGATGCTACCCGTACCATCAAAGGAGACACTATCGCTGGCGACAATATTTATATTTCCGGCTTTACCCTGTGCAAACGTGCTGGCACCCAATATAGCGCCTCCCGTAACGCTGACAGACTTGGCGGTAATGTTGATGTTACCTCCAGCACCCACAGCGTTACTTTCCTTTGTACCCACGGTGCTGGCTACTCCACCGGGCCCACCGTTGCTATTGACGCCATCAAAGGAGACGGTATCGCTGGCAATAATAGTGATGTCTCCTGCTTTACCGTGTCCTAAAGTACTGGCATTCAGTACTGCACCCCCGGTAAGGTGCAAGGAATTGGTCGTAATGTTGATGCTACCGCCATCACCGAAGCCATTCTCTTCCACGCTGCTGGTGGCTTGGCTGGACGCGCCTTCGCTATTTTGACCGTCAAAGGAGACGGTATCGCTAGCAACTATAGTTATCTTTCCGGCGTTACCTTTTCCAAATGTGCTGACATTCAGGAGAGCGCCTTCGGTAACGTTTAAGGATTTGGTGGTGATGTTGATGTCACCTGCATTACCTACAGCCTCGTCTTTTACTGTGCTGGCGGCTTGGCTGGACGCTCCGTTGCTACCCGTACCGTTAAAGGTGATGCGATCGCTCGCTATAATTGTGATGCTTCCTCCGTTACCTTGTCCGAATGTGGTGCTACTCAGCAGGGAACCTTCGGTAACGGTCAGCGATTCACTGTTGATGTTGATGTTGCCGCTATTGCCGATAGCATCGGGATTGAGGTTGTTTTCTATTGTACTCGAAGCAATTGTCAAAGCTGCGATCGCATTTAGAGATATGTCTCCTGCGATTGTTTCTGTTGTCCCCAAGCCTTTGCCTATGCCAGCAGTCAAGAGACTGTTTCCGGAAATATCTATATTTCTGCCACTGATGGCAATGCTACCACCAGGATCGCCGATCGTATTAATACCAGTTTTATTGATAATTGACACATTTGCTAATGGGACAGGCGAGACGCCTATCCCACTATCGGGAAATTGTAGAGATGTTTGATTAATTGTCTTTACATCAGTATTTACTCCTACTGTTCCTTCTCCTGTCAATCCACCCAACTCAACACGACCGCCGGCACTCTGCAAAATGCCGCCATCAATAATTACATTGCCGCCGACTAATGCTAAAGTATTGCCGTCTCGAACTTCTAGGGGATTTAAGCTGCGATCGAAACTTTCTTTTGTGCCAGTAGTACCGAATTCCTGACCTTTTCCTTGCACGCGAATTTCGCCTGGATTCGCGCCATATTGCAAGCCAACGGGTACGTTGACGCTCAGCAATGGCGTTTGGGTATTTGTGGTGCTAAACTCTATGCGATCGGCAAATTTGACACTGTTCGCCGTAGAAGCAAAAAACGACCCACCGATATTCAACTTTGCGTTAGGGCCAAAAATAATTCCATTTGGATTGAGTAAAAATAAGTTAGCGACGCCGTTAGCGCGAATTAACCCATCAATATTAGATATTGTGTTACCCGTTACCCTGGTAAATATATTCTGGATATCCAGCTTATTGTTGAAAAATACTTCCGTACCTGTGAGTACGGAAAATTCACTAAAACTGTGAAATAAGTTGCTACCTGCTGCGGTTCCTCCTTCTATGAAGTTGGTATTACCCTGTGGAGTAACTGTGGAATTTACCGGCAGCGTTGCATCGGGGATGATTTGGCCGATTGCGTGTTGCGCCAACGGATACATCCAGGAAATAAATAATGCAGGCCAAAACAGGAAAGCGTATTTTTTCATAGCCGTCAATTTATTTTAAGTCAGGTCGTTATTCGATTTGACAATTACTCGCACGTTCCAGGAGTAATCGCCAGCCAGCGGAAGCAAAACGCGCCAGCCAATACATCCAAAAAGAAGTCGGAACTAGCCAAGTAATCGGTAAATGTCCGACAGGTGCATCATCAGTGAAAGTTATTTCATTGTAGCCGATCCATTTTTCACCATTCCGCCATCCTACTCGTTCGGCAAGTTGCGCGTAATCTTTGTTAACTTCATTGTAAATTTTATTGATAATGCTGAATCCAAAACGTCCTTGGCTGTAATGAATCCACAGTCGATCGATCTTACGCAATTCTGCACAAGGAAATTTTTTAATATCGTCTTGGGTCAGCAAGCAATCTTTGCGTTTATCTGCACCAGCAATTGATAACATCAGTGTTCTGGTTTCTAAATCTGCTTCTTGCCATCTTTTATTAATGAGTAAGTTGCGTAATTTTGTATAGTCCGGGTTAATGTTTGATATCATGTTTGGTGGATAAGTGGGATGAGGATATTTTTTTACCGCAGATGTATGCAGATGAACGCAGATGAACGCAGATGAAGAATGGAAAGTTGGGTTTTTTTATTTTAATTGAGTTGTTGGGTAAGGGTTTCTCGATCGCACACGACTATCTCCCATTTATTATGGGGATTTGATATGCGATCGTAATTAAATCGATCGATAAACTTTTTGGCGATTTGTTCAATTTCGACAAGCTGGGATGTTGCGGAAATTTCTAGACCTAGTATCGCACTGCTGGTGTGATTTTTGATGATGATTTCCGGCCAAGGTCTGACTGATATGTTGAGTTGTCTTTCTAAATCTATGACTAATCCGATGATATGTCCTAACAGCCAGCCTGAGTAGATTTCTCTATCAGTTTCATTTGCAGTTGTTGCTGTCAGCACTAAAAATTGTGGCGTTTGTGTATGTAAATCGATTATCTCAAATATGTTTGACCAACTGATTCGATCGGCTAACGCTTGTGCGGCTAATTTGGCGGCGCGATCGAATTCGCTTTGCAATATTTTGGCGGTCGAACGGCAAACATTTCGCGCACTATTTTGACATGGTTCAATTGCTGTGATAATTGGTAACCAATCTTTTGACAAAACGCGATAATTTCTGCCTGCTTCACTTAGCGATATTGGCTGACTCCAATCGTGTTGAGATAATTTTTGGAAAAAATGTACCAGCAAATTTTCTGTTTCTGGAGATGTCATATCCTGCGGATAATTCTGACAACTCCAAGCGGCTAACAACGTCCAAGTAAAGTTACCCAAAAACCCCCAAGCGTTACCGTGAATTTGCCGTGCTTTGGCCCATCCTCGCACCGCACGCAATAGTTTTTGGAACGACTCGAAGGGTAGCCGCTGAGTGACAGTTTGGACGATCGCATCTGCTTCTAAACAACCTAATACTGCTTTCCAACTCACCGGATCGAATTTTGACGGTAACGCTGCTTGTAATTGTTTTAGTTTAGCGATATCGTGGGTTGTGCGAGCGACAAGCAGATCCAGACCAACCCCTTCTATCTGCATCCTCAACACTGGCATGATGGCATCTTCTACTAATATTGATTTTTCGCACAAATCTTGCAATTTCTGTTGCACGCTTTGCAAAAATGCCTGCGCGGATAAATCGGCAGGAATTAAACACATCGCATCGATATCGCTATGCAAAGTCTGCACTCCCAAACGTGCGGAACCCAATAAATGTAACGATGTTGGAAAACCCAAACACTCTTGACAAGCTTGTTGTAATACTGATAAAATACTTTCTCGATGCGTTTGTTGTTCTGGCGAAAGTTCGGGTGACAGTTGGTTCGCAATTTGCATCAAATTGCTGACAACTTTATTGGAAACAGATTCAACTTTTCCTGTCTCCAACTCTACCAAGTAACGCACCTGGAAAGGTTCGTCACCCTTGCGGCTAATTAAAGCGATCGACTCCACAGGAAAAGTGAGGGGATACCACTCAGGTAACTGGGATATCGCTGCTTGTGCTGTGCGAAACTGACCGACACTTAAATGCGGTGTAAATCCGGCAGATGATTTGGTGCTTTGCTCGTTGCACTGGGGAAATATTTGTTGTAAAATTGATTGTAATTCATCCAGCGCTGATGGCGGTTCGGCAACGGGACGCAACCAAGCCGTACAGCTGGAACGATGTGTAAAAGTAGCGAAATTTTCTAGGGTAATTGCAAAAGGTTTTATCTCTTTTAGCGCTTGAGCGATCGCATTGGCGGCTGACTCAAAATATTCCGCCGGTAAAAAACCGTACAACAGGTTAATATGAGGCATCCAACGATCGAATCTGCGATCGAAACGGCGGCGAATCGTCTGAATTGGTGACCAAATTTCCGCAGGTGGAATTACTACGACCGCACTTTGATAAACTGGAGGTATTGTTTGCAACAATAAATCGATCGAAGATCGCAATACCGCTTTGATGCCAAAATGATCTGAGGGATAGAGAGTTGCTTCCGTATCCGGAATTGCTTCGTTCGCAAACAGTTCGATCGACTGCGGTATCCAACGCTTATCCTCATCCCGCAACAGAATGCGATCTAATCGCGCCACTTCTCCCGTTAAACTCATCAATGCTGCTAGCGGATTTTGTTGCGGGTCGAAAGTGTAACCGGCTGCTTCTGGATGCAATTCCTGCCAAACATCAATATAGTTATTTGCCGTCAATATTTCTGCCAGTTCATCATTTCTGGTATTAAAATCTCCCACAATTAGGCAATCACCCGGTTGCGTTTTCAGATATTCCAGTAATATACTGATTTGATGGGTGCGTTTTTCGATCGCATTGCGTGCGCGATCGCTGGTCAAATGCACCGCCGCTACCTGCAATTGCTCATCGTTTACCAGCCAAGTTCCTACCAGCACTCGCTTGTGCTGTGAATACTCATGTTCGACTAAGGTAAATGGCAACTTCGATAAAATTAGAATACCATGAGAAGGAAGCGTCGAGCCAGAGGGCGATTCCGAAATAAAGTAATCGCGTACCCAATCTTGCGTTAACAAAAATTCCAGTAGTGGTAGCGTTACTTCTTGGAGAGCGATAATATCTGCATCGCCAGAACGCAGATGTGCGGCGATAACGGGAATACGCTTTGCTGTTTGAATAATCTCCGATTCGTAGGTATCGCAAAGAACATTCAAACTCACTATTTTTAAAGTATTTGATTTGGTTGATGTAGTGCGATCGACTGCTTGCCAACTTAGTGATATATACTCGTAAACGGGTCGCGCTTTAAATGTCGATATTGTAGATTTGCTAGTAGCCGAGTTATTTATTTCTGACGTAACGGGATTTATTTGCGCTTGTGCTGGCGTTACCCATGCCGCCGGCGGTAACTCATCTGTAGAGAGAAGATCGAGATGACGATCGCGATCCCAGACGATCGTATCTTGGCAGCGAAAGTAGCGGATGCGATGCCAGGGAATATCTCCATCTGCTTGCCATTCTACCAGGGGTTTTTCCCAAATCCTCTCCTCCCACCTGCGATCGCGATAGCCGATCGTAAAAGCGTTCGCATTCAACCGCGCATCCCATACAATCCGATGGTATACTTCGCGACTGGTAGCCATTTTTTGCTTTTCTGAGTTCGGCTTCGACATATGATTTTTTCCGTGTCATCGCTCCCGATCTCGATCGGTATGTACACAACTATATAATACAGAGATGTACCTGGCCTACCGAAGCGATAAATGGTTTCACCGGAATTACTTACCACTATCCAAGGGCTTACCCGTGCAGATAAGCTCTACATTATGCAGGTTTCGATCTCTGAACTAGCCCAACAAGAAACAGATCTAATCAAACCTGAACAATCCTATCCTGTTTGCTCGCCTTACGATGCGTTTGAAGCCGCAAATACTATGCTCAAAGTGCTGCAAGATAGCAAAAATGAAAACAATGAGTAACGCTCAAAGATATCCTTTTATCTGTGCTGACACTGCACTGGGGGAAGCTGGCTTTCGTCCGTAGCATTTACCCCACTCTCAGCAATTCATTGAGTTTGTTTTTCAAATCTGAAGATACCATTAGCGGTTGATAAACTTCACCCTGGTATGGTTTCCAAACATATCCCGAATTGAAAGAGCGAAAACTGGGGAGCGATCCAATTTCCTGCCAAATTGTTTCAGCTAAAACTAAGCCCGGAAAAGATTGAAAAGAAGTTTCTGCAAGTAACTCGCTATAGGTTCTAAACTCGTCTACTTCTAAACCAACTAAAGCATAGCGAAACTTGGGAGCAAACCGTAAATGTTGATAGAGAAGAATACCGATTTCTGTCATAATATAAGCGGTTTCTGGTGTGTCTATTCCCACTTCACCGATCGCGCTAGGAGAAACTCGACACCACCAATTATCCTCGATATCCTGAAAAATTCCGGTGTGACATTGGGATTGGTTATGATTTGAAAGAACCCAAGAAACTCGATCGAAATAGCGAGAAAACTGCTCGGCAGCAGTCTGTTGTGTACCACATTCAGCCGATAAGCTAAATATCCATGACATTGCTGTTCTCCTTTTGATTGCCTCGACTCATTTAACTTTTTCCCAATCGTTTTGAGTATTTGCCAGTGCAGCCTCGTATTTCTCTAATAACATTATCAATACCAGGTCGAACTCCTAATAATCGAGCGCTACGCCCCACTTTAGGTTTACCGTTTTCCTCTGCCATCCCTCGGTAGTAGAGTTTAGCCATGACAAGTCACTTTGCGATCGGCTCTATCATACTAAGTTTTGCAAAGTTGGGATTGCGTTAGTCGAGTGCGAAATATATCAATAGACTATATTTAGGCTGACCGCTGACTTATGCAGAATTGTTAAGATATATAAAGAAACATCTCTCTAACCAGACAAGTTTTGGGAATGCTGACTCAAGAGCCGATCGAAATAACTCAATCCAACGAGCTGCCGGCGGGTGGAACTGACCCCACGCGCTTTGACAGCAAAGAAGCTTGGTATCCCGTTCACTACATTGAAGATTTAGACAAATCAAAGCCGACCAAATTTACGCTGTTGGGTCAAGACCTGGTAATTTGGTGGGACAGAGAAGCGCAGAGTTGGCGGGCATTTGAGGATCGGTGTCCTCATCGTCTCGTACCGCTTTCTGAGGGGAGAATAGCCGAAGATGGCTTGTTGGAATGCCCTTATCACGGTTGGGCCTTCAAAGGTGATGGCAAGTGCGATCGCATTCCGCAACAACTTCCCGGTCACACAGCTCACGAGTCCAAACGCGCCTGCGTAGCATCCCTACCCACAGCAGAACGACAAGGATTGCTTTTCGTTTATCCCGGAAAGCCGGAAAATGCCCCCAAGGTTAAAATCCCCATTGTCGAACCAATGGTAGAATCGCCGGATGAGTGGATTTGCCTCAACACCTTTCGGGATTTGCCTTACGATGCCTTGACTGTGATGGAAAACGTCCTCGACGCCAGTCACGTCCCCTTCACCCATCATCGTTCTGTGGGAAATCGCGCCAATGCCGCCCCAGTGGAACTGGAAGTGGTACAATCTGGCAAACAAGGCTTCAAAGGTATTTGGGAAGAAGGGCCGCGCAAAGGCAAGCTGGGACGGCAAGACACCACCTTCATCGCCCCCACCCTGATGTGGCACGACCTCACCTCGAAACAATTTGGCAGAACGCTGACTGTTGTCTACGCTACCCCGATTCGCAAGGGAGAATGTCGCGTATTTGCGCGTTTCCCGTTTAAGTTTTCTTCCAAGTTGCCGGGATTGTTTATTAAGCTAACTCCGCGCTGGTATTCCCACATCGGACAAAACAACGTTCTGGAAGACGATCAGATTTTCTTACATTATCAAGAACGTTATCTGGAAGCGAAAGGTGGCAGTGTTAATTATGCTAAGGCGTGTTATCTGCCAACTCGTGCAGATTCTTTCGTGTCGTCATTGCGAAAGTGGGTGAATGAATACGAAGCTGACCCGTTTCCGGGTGAGAGTTTGTCGCCACCATTATCTACAGAAATTTTGCTCGATCGCTACCATTCCCACACGATAAAATGTGCCAGTTGCCGCAAAGCACTTGCCAATATTAAACGTATGAGATGGGGAATCGGAATTGCAGGTGCGATCGCTTGGATAATCCTTCCTATCCTCGCCCTCACTTTCGCCAATTCTGCCATTCTCCTGACAATTATCTCATCTGTGATGACCTTGGCAGCCGGATCTGCATGGTTTTGGTTGGGCAAACTGGAGCGACAATTGTATCAAGGACGCCCCGTACCTATGCGAAATCTGCCAGAAAAGAAAAAGGAGTAAGATGGGACTCGCCCCTCTGTACTCCTCATCGTCCATGTATGTGTAGCGATCGATGTTTATAAAGACTTACGCAACTGGCGCTCCGAAAAACCGGGTTTCTGCGTCTATCTTTTGCTCCAAAGCCACGATTTTTCATAGAAACCCGGTTTCTTTGCGTAAGTCATGTGTGTAGAGATTGATTTTAGGCGATTCTTTTAGCCTCCACAGTTTGCGGCAGTTTTAAAGGTTGTTGCAAATCAGAAATTTCTAACTCCCATCCATTAGCTAGGGTCAAAATTTTTCCCGCAGTTCCCGGTCTTTCGTCAACAACTTCCTCTTCTAAGTCTTTCTTAGCTACATAAACGATCAGATGTCCGTTGGTATGGCGGCGCAACATCACTTTCATTAGATTTACTCCACAATTTCTAATTCTTTCTTCCGACAGCCGACAATGAAACCTCTTTCCAGAAAATGCACTGCATAGATGTAGGAGGTTTGTAAATAACTACCGATGCCAACGATATAACCTACTTCGCCTTTTTTGGCTAGCGTTGCACCAATTTCTTGACCGGGAAAAGTCCCGTCATTGCGAATTAATTTGCGAGTCCGCACTTTTTGGGACATTTCAAAGGCCGGGGGGCCATCCAACTCAATTTCATCCGATATCATTATGCGCTCCTCCTATCGTTTGCCAAGTTGAGTAATTCCTGAACAGTTAAACTGCGTTTTACTTGGACAGAAAAATTTCTTACCCGCTCTAAAATTGATTGGGTTTCATCTGGATTAAGCTCGATACCGTGCTGTTGGAATACATTAGAAAGTATATGCCGACCGGAATGTTTGCCGATCGCTAAATATCGCTGCCGTCCCACATCTTCCGGTGCAAACGGTTCGTAAGTGACGGGATTTTGCAGTACGCCGTGAGCGTGAATACCAGCTTCGTGAACAAAGGCATTTTCGCCAACAATTGCTTTCCAAGGTGGCACAGTACCGCCAGATGCTCTTTCGACAATGCGGGAGAGTTCGTGAAAATGCCGCGTATCGATTCCCAGATCTAAATTATAGATTTGTTTGAGCGCCATCACAACTTCTTCCAAGGCGGCGTTACCTGCTCTTTCACCCAATCCGTTCACAGTTGTATTTACAGATTTGGCACCTGCTAAAACACCTGCGATCGCATTTGCTGTTGCCATCCCTAAGTCGTTATGGGTGTGCATTTCTACAGGAATTTCTAACAAGGAAACGAGTTCCCTTACTTTCGCGTAGGTACGGAAGGGATCGAGAATACCGACCGTATCGCAGAAACGAAACCGCGATGCACCTAATTCTTCCACATAGAGTGCGACATCGAGGAGAAAATTTTCATCTGCTCTCGAAGAATCTTCGCCACCAACTGATACATATAAACCTCGATCGAGCGCAAAATTAACGGTTTTTTCTAGCTGGGAAAGCATTACGCGCCAGTCGCCTTGGAATTTAGCATCGATTTGAATATCCGAGACGGGAATCGAGATATGTACTCGCTTTAAGCCGCAAGCGATCGATGCTTCAATATCGCTCTTAACGGCACGATTCCAACCAAGGAGTTGCGCTTGCAAACCTAAGTCCAGAATCCGAGCGATCGCTTTTTGTTCTTCCCGTCCCATCGCAGGAATACCTATCTCTAATTCTTGCACGCCAATCGTATCTAGGAAAAGTGCGATCGCGATTTTTTCTTCGGCGCTAAAAGCAACACCCGCAGCCTGTTCGCCATCTCGCAGCGTCGTATCGTTAATCTGAACTCGATTCATAGTGTTCCTCTCTCTCGTTCGTTTTCAATTTATCCAATACTTTTTATTCCTTTACATAGAGATGGGAAGTTTTTTCGATTCTTGCGGTTCTCATAATTTTTTATTGAAAACCAAAAAATCCCCATTTCCCATCTCTTTATCCTAGTTGCCTGCCATCACAACGCACTGTAAATTAAATGCGTGTCAGTTTGTGGTAAGGCTTAGCTTTCTTCAGCGGAGCTTCAAAATCGCCCATGATTTTTTTGAGCATCTGCTGATATATTAACGCCCACAACAGTAACAAGCCTGCTGAAAAAAACATACTTACCATGAGAGGAGCCTCCTAATGTTAGCTAAAGTTGAAATTGCAGTTTTTACAAATGCAGTTATCGGCCAGAAATTAAACAAATCAATTTATTTAATTAGGCTATCTTCTGCCAGAAAATGAGCCAAATGAAAAGCCCGATCTTCAGTTTGCAAAAGAATCTGCTCGTACAAATAGCGGGTAGCGCGATCGCCTACACTTTCCGCTTGAGTTGCTTGACGACGAATTAAATTAACGATCGCTTGTTCCGCCAGTAAATCATGTTCGACCATCGAACGAGCCGGAAACGTTCCATCTGGTTCTATGGTAAAACAACATAATTCTGCTAGTTTTGTAAAGCTGGCTACGGGTGTTCCTCCCAAACCATTCAAGCGTTCTCCTATACTGTGAACGTGACCTTGAACTGCTTCGTAACTTTCTTGAAAGAACTCATGCAGCGAGTAAAATTCTGCCCCTTCTACGACAAAATGGTGTTTTTGATATTGTAGGTAAAGCGCTTGCAAACTCGCTAGTGCAATATTCAATCCTTCCGTAACGGGAACCGTTACTTCCTGTCCCAATCCAATCGGATTTTCTTGTACTTGTCCAAAAGATTGTTTGAGGTTTACTTGTGCCATTCATTTACTCCAGAATATAAGGATGTGGCTAATGTATTAATTGACAGCTAGTAATGAGTTCTCTTAACGATTCCCAATACGCTAAACTCTATACTTGCCAACATCGCTGCAACCAATCTACTAACTCAGCACGAGAAGCGATGAATTGCAACACAGTACTGCGAACGAGAACAGCTTCGATGCTATTATTAATCTCGACCCGCAAAGAACCATCTGCCGGACACCAACAGGGAATTTTCAACTCTTGCAGACGGTGATGAACTTGCCAGCGATCGCGCCGGGAAACTTGGAGAATATGACCCGTTAAAGTGTCAGAATCCGGAGGTTTAAACATACTGTTAGGAATTGATTGCCTGTAGGTTTTTGAGTTGTTCTTCTAATTGCTCGATCCGAGAAACTAGACTGCGAATTACAGTTGCTTCGGGGTCTGGTAACTTTCCATGTTCCAAAGGACAACCTTTACCCTGCTTAGAAACAATTCGTCCTGGAATACCGACGACTGTGCAATCGGCAGGTACATCTCGCAGCACGATCGAACCCGCACCAATGCGAACGTTATCGCCAATTTTGATATTGCCGAGTACCTTCGCGCCTGCACCGACTACGACATTGTTCCCCAGCGTGGGATGGCGTTTACCGGTTTCTTTACCAGTACCGCCAAGGGTGACACCTTGATAAATCAGTGCGTACTCTCCGACGATCGCAGTTTCGCCAATCACCACACCCATCCCGTGGTCGATGAATGTCCCTTTGCCAATCGTGGCACCTGGGTGGATTTCAATTCCCGTCAAAAATCGCCCAATATGAGAAATTAAGCGGGGAATCAAACTAACTTTGCGGATGTGCAACGAATGAGCGATGCGATGCAAGCACAAAGCGTGAAAACCCGGGTAACACAACAGCACCTCTAACCAGTTACGCGCAGCGGGGTCGCGTTCAAAAATAATCCGAAAATCTGCCAGTATCGCTTGCAGTTCGCTTTTGAGACATCGTTCCCGAGCGATCGAGTCTGTGAGGGATCTACCAATGCACAAGAATTGCTCCTCAAATGGGGAGGCATTGCCAGTCCGTAAAGGGGTGTAAGGCTGTAGCATTTGCGGAGAAGTGGGTGAGTGGATGAGGAGGGGGAGGGGGGGAGTGGGGGAGCGGGAGAGCGGGAGAATTAATATTTTCCCTATTCGCTCTTCCTTAACCCCGACGCCCTATTCCCGACGCCCTAGTTTCTAACTTCTGTTCTCCTGCTTATATCAGATGCCTCTCATTCCAGCGAAAAAGGGCACGAAGATTGGATTTATTAGATTTATTAAGTTTGTACTCAACTTATTCAAACCTATTGAAATAGGCAAGAAAAAAATTTTTTGGGGGTAGGGGTTCTAGTATTTTTCGCCAGAGGCATGAGTATTTATCGATCGGGGTTCTAGTATTTTCTGTACTCAGCCTTACCCAGGCTCTGTCTGGCTTTGAGCCCTTTTTACTTGAGTACTTTTTATGACTGTTTTGATTTGCCAAAGTTCACCAAAAAGCCATCTGGCGGGTTGAATGTAACAAATTTTGTCATCATAAATACCGTTTTTAGATAAAGTGATACTTTAGATACACAATAAAAATTTTATAGGAGCGGGAGAGTAGTCAGATTCAGACTATTCCAGCCCTAGTGAGTAGTTTTTGAGTGCAGCTTAAAAGCTCAAAAAAGGCTATGCAAAATGCCCTCAAAGCCACTCCTAGACTGGATTTAGACGTGAGTACACAGAATTATAGTCCCCTGCTCCATAAATACTTGTACCTCAACCCAAAAATACCAGTACCCCGATCCCAAAAAAAATTTTTGATTCGCTGCGATGCTGATTGGGGAAGGGTTTGAGTCTTTGAGTACAAATCTAATATATTCAATAAATCTGAAGCGGGTCGAATTGTTCTGACTACCGGAAGACGACTGATATAAATTTCATAACGTCAGGCACTTAAGTTTCAGCAGAAGGGAAGATAAACCAAACTTCGCTACTTTTGCACATAAGTGTTCTACGTCGATAAATCAGTTCGTTTACTTGACCTACGGATTTCGATGTCACCAACTACAGAACTACTGGCAAAAACAGAAGCGAAAGCGCAGCCCGACGCACTCTCCCAACCCAAAAAATCTGGTGGTTGCGGCTGTAGTTCCTCTTCTACTGAAATCTCCCACGATGAAAAAATCAAAGAGCGCATCGCCAAGCACCCTTGCTACAGTGAAGAAGCGCATCATCACTATGCTAGAATGCACGTTGCTGTTGCACCTGCTTGCAACATTCAGTGCAACTACTGCAACCGCAAATATGATTGTGCCAACGAAAGCCGACCTGGTGTGGTCAGCGAACTGCTAACTCCCGAAGAAGCCGCCCATAAGGTACTGGTAATTGCGGGTAAGATTCCTCAGATGACGGTGTTGGGAATTGCTGGCCCTGGCGACCCCTTAGCCAACCCAGAAAAAACTTTCCGCACATTTGAGTTAATTGCCGACAAAGCCCCAGATATTAAACTGTGCTTGTCAACCAACGGCTTAATGCTGCCAGATTACGTCGATCGCATCAAAAAACTCAACGTCGATCACGTCACCATCACTATTAATATGGTAGATCCGGAAGTCGGCACAAAGATTTACCCTTGGGTTCACTACCGGCGCAAACGCTACAAAGGCATTGAAGGAGTAAGAATTCTGCACGAACGGCAGATGGAAGGATTGCAAGCCCTCAAGGAAGCCGATATCCTGTGCAAAGTTAACTCCGTGATGATTCCAGGCATTAACGACGAACACCTGGCAGAAGTCGATCGGGTAATTCGCGAGAATGGTGCATTCCTGCACAATATCATGCCCCTGATCTCCGCACCCGAACACGGCACGCACTTTGGTTTGACAGGTCAGCGCGGCCCAACACCCAAGGAACTGAAAGCGCTGCAAGATAAATGTTCCGGCAATATGAAGATGATGCGCCACTGTCGCCAGTGTCGTGCCGATGCAGTGGGATTATTGGGTGAAGACCGGAGTCAAGAATTTACCAAAGAAAAATTCTTGGAAATGGCACCGGAATATAACCTAGAAAAACGCCAAGAACTTCACGCTGCGATCGATAAAGTTCAAGAAGAACAAAAAGCTGCCAAAGCTGCCAAAGCACAAAAGAAAGTTGCAAATTCTCCCAAAATTTTAGTTGCAGTCGCTACCAAAGGCGGCGGATTAGTCAATCAACACTTCGGTCATGCCAGAGAATTCATGGTTTACGAAGTGGATGCTAACGAAGCCAAATTTGTCGGACACCGCAAAGTCGAGCAATATTGCCAAGGCGGTTATGGAGAGGAAGATTCTCTCGACGGTATGCTGAAAATGCTGGAAGGTTGCAAAGCAGTTTTAGTTTCCAAGATCGGTAGTTGTCCCCAAGAACAGTTGAAGAAAGCTGGCATTGAAGCGGTAGAAGCTTACGACTTAATCGAAAAAGTAGCTTCTGAATATTACCAAAAGTGGCTTTCCATCCAAGTTTGTACTGATTCCGTACTGGCGAGCGAAAGCTAAACACTAGGCGCTAGAGAAGAGAGAAATCATTCACTTCTCTCTTCCTACCCACTCCCACCCTCTTAACCATTTCCCAATCCCAATTCCCCAGTTAGCAATGTCAGTCATTTATTTAGATAACAATGCCACTACCAAGGTAGATCCCCTAGTCCTTGAGGCAATACTCCCTTTTTTAACTGAATATTATGGCAACCCTTCTTCAATGCACACTTTTGGCGGACAAGTTGGGAAGGAAGTTAAACAAGCAAGGGAACAAGTTGCAGCTTTATTGGGCGCAGAAGCCACCGAAATAGTATTTACCAGTTGTGGCACGGAAGGAAATAATACGGCGATCCGATCGGCCCTAGCAATCCAGCCCAATAAAAACCATATCGTTACTACAGAAGTCGAACACGCCGCTATTCTCAGTCAGTGCAAACTGCTGGAAAGCCAAGGCTATAAAGTTACCTATCTTTCCGTAAATAAAGAAGGTCAATTAGACCTGGATGAATTGGAAGCTTCGCTGACAGGTGGCACTGCTTTAGTGTCAATCATGTATGCTAATAATGAAACAGGCGTTATTTTTCCAATCGAACAAATCGGTCAGATTGTCAAAGAAAAAGGTGCTATATTTCATGTAGATGCTGTTCAAGCAGTGGGTAAAATTCCCTTGAACATGAAAAATAGTGTAGTGGATTTACTCACACTCTCTGGGCACAAACTGCACGCTCCTAAAGGAATTGGGGCATTGTACGTGAGAAAAGGCGTCCGATTCCGTCCCCTATTAGTAGGAGGACATCAAGAAAGAGGACGGCGTGCTGGTACCGAAAACGTACCCGGAATTGTGGCACTGGGTAAAGCAAGTGAGTTAGCTTTAACGCATTTGCCAGATGTGAAAAAAGAAAAGCAGTTACGCGATCGCTTAGAAAAAGGTCTGCTTTCTACTATCCCCAACAGCCAAGTCAACGGCCACCTTACCCAAAGACTTCCTAATACCACCAATATCGGTTTCAAATATATCGAAGGTGAAGCAATTCTCCTCTCCCTCGACCAATACGGGATCTGTGCTTCTTCTGGTTCTGCTTGTACTTCTGGTTCTCTAGAACCTTCCCACGTACTCAGAGCATTGGGTTTACCTTATTCAGTGTTGCACGGTTCGATTCGTTTCTCGCTTTCTCGTTACACTACTGACGAAGAAGTCGATCGAGTGCTAACCATAATGCCGCAAATAGTAGAACGTTTACGAGCATTATCACCGTTCCAAAGTGACGAAGAATCTTGGCTGCAAGAACAAGAAAAAGCCGTTGCTCTAGCTAAGAATTAAGGGCGTCGGGGCGAGGGCGTCGGGATTAGGGAATAGAAAATAATCCACTACCTACTACCCACTACCCAATCCAAAATCCAAAATCCAAAATCCAAAATCGAGAGAGGCTGCCATGTGGGACTATACAGAAAAAGTAATGGATCTCTTCTACAATCCCAAACATCAGGGAGTAATAGAAGCAACTGACGAACCAGGATTAAAAATCGTTACCGGAGAAATTGGCAGTATTGCTTGCGGAGATGCGCTAAGATTGCACTTGAAAATTGATGAAAGCACGAATATAATTTTAGATGCTCGCTTTCAAACTTTCGGTTGTGCCAGTGCGATCGCTTCTTCTTCCGCTTTAACTGAAATGATTATTGGCATGACAGTTGAAGAAGCAATGAAGATTACAAATCGTCAGATTGCAGAATATCTAGGCGGTTTGCCGGAAGAGAAAATGCACTGTTCAGTGATGGGACAAGAAGCACTGGAAGCAGCGATATCTTCTTATAAAGGAATTCCAATTGTTGTTCACGAAGAAGATGAAAGTGCGCTAGTATGTCGGTGTTACGGTATTAGCGAAGGACGAATTAAGCGAGTAGTAATTGAAAATAAACTTGACACTGCCGAGCAAGTAACTAATTATATAAAAGCAGGCGGTGGTTGCGGTACTTGTCTGGTAGATATTGACGATATTATTGCCGATGCTTGGCAAGAAATGAAAGCGCAAAGTGCTGCTAAAGTTGAAGAAGCCAGCGTTTCAACGGCAAGTTCAGTAGCAGTAGCAACGAAAACAGAGACGCAAGTGCAAGTTGCTCGTCCGCTGACAAACCTGCAAAAAATTACTCTAATTCAACAAGTTATCGATTCCGAAATCAAACCCTTCCTAGCTCTGGATGGGGGAGATATCGAACTCTACGATGTCGATGGCGACAAAGTGAAAGTGCAATTAAAGGGAGCTTGCGGTACTTGTTCTGGCAGTTTAGCAACGCTGAAATATGCGATCGAAGCCAAATTACAAGAGCGCGTTTCACCCACCTTAGTTGTAGAAGCAATTTAGAGAAATTGCTCAGTTGAAAACCTCTTCTATCTAGCGCCAAAGCGCAACTACATACCTAAAACAATGATTATTTACGAATCGAAAGGGCGATCGCCTCCTGCGATGCTCCTTCTCCCAAAACGCACATCCCGCACTTTCTTCCGCGAGGTTGGCGTTACTCACCCAAACACCAACAAGACACACTCACCTACTAAGCAGAGAGAATCATCATGACTGACGAAAAAATTAGACAGATTGCGTTCTACGGCAAAGGCGGTATCGGTAAATCTACCACCTCTCAAAATACGATCGCAGCAATGGCAGAAATGGGCCAACGGATCATGATCGTAGGATGCGACCCGAAAGCTGACTCTACCCGCTTGATGTTGCACAGCAAAGCCCAAACTACCATTCTGCACTTAGCAGCAGAACGCGGCGCAGTAGAAGATCTAGAACTCGAAGAAGTATTGTTGACTGGCTATCGCGATGTACGTTGCGTTGAGTCTGGTGGCCCAGAACCCGGTGTAGGTTGCGCCGGACGTGGTATCATCACCGCCATCAACTTCTTGGAAGAAAACGGTGCTTACGAAGACCTAGATTTCGTTTCCTACGACGTATTGGGCGACGTTGTTTGCGGTGGTTTCGCAATGCCGATCCGGGAAGGAAAAGCGCAAGAAATCTACATCGTCACCTCCGGTGAAATGATGGCAATGTATGCTGCTAACAACATTGCACGAGGCATTCTGAAGTATGCACACTCCGGTGGCGTGCGCTTAGGTGGTTTGATTTGTAACAGCCGTAAAGTTGACCGCGAACTCGAACTGATCGAAACTTTGGCTAAGCGTCTGAACACCCAAATGATCCACTTCGTACCTCGCGACAACGTTGTTCAACACGCCGAACTACGCCGCATGACCGTACTGGAGTACGCACCCGACCACAAACAAACTGAAGAATACCGTCAATTAGCTAAGAAGATCATCGACAACAAGAATCTGACCATTCCAACTCCAATCTCGATGGACGAACTGGAAGACTTGTTGGTGGAATTCGGCATCCTGGGCGGCGAAGAAGAATACCAAAAAGCGATCGCTCAAGACCAAGCAAAAGCCCCTGTTGCCGTCTAGATGGGGAATGGGGAATTGGGAATACACCCCCTACTCCCCCCAAACTTGGGGGGGTCGGGGGGGGCAATTGGGAAAAATCAATCCTCCCCTGCTCCCCTGCTCCCCTGCTCCCCTGCCCCTACTCTCCTCTTTCCCAATCCCTAATCCCTAATCCCTAAAATTCGAGAGAGAAACCTTATGACCCCGATCGAATCTGCTACTTTAAACGAAAACGAAGTAACTGCGGCTGCCCAGCGACCCATAGCCGAAACTAAAGAACTAATTAAAGAAGTCCTGGAAGCTTATCCTGACAAATCGCGCAAAAAGAGAGAAAAGCACCTCAACGTTTACGAAGAAGGCAAATCCGACTGCGGCGTAAAATCTAATATCAAATCCGTTCCAGGTTCGATGACCACTCGCGGTTGCGCCTACGCCGGATCGAAAGGTGTGGTTTGGGGCCCGATCAAAGACATGATCCACATCAGTCACGGCCCTGTAGGTTGCGGTTATTATTCCTGGTCTGGACGACGCAACTATTATATTGGTACGACTGGCATTGATACCTTTGGTACGATGCAATTCACCTCCGACTTCCAAGAACGCGATATCGTGTTCGGTGGTGATAAGAAATTGGCGAAGCTGATTGATGAATTGGAAGATTTGTTTCCTCTTAACCGAGGCATTTCGATTCAATCTGAATGTCCGATCGGTTTAATTGGGGATGACATCGAAGCTGTTGCCAAGAAAGCGGCAAAGGAAACTGGCAAAACCGTTGTTCCGGTTCGCTGCGAAGGATTCCGGGGTGTTTCTCAATCTCTCGGTCACCACATTGCTAACGACGCCGTGCGCGACTGGGTATTCCCCCAAGCAGATAAGAAAAAGAAAGAATTGGGTATCGAAGGCACTCCTTATGATGTTGCCATTATCGGAGATTACAACATCGGTGGTGATGCTTGGTCGAGCCGCATTCTGTTAGAAGAAATTGGCTTGCGCGTGGTAGCTCAATGGTCTGGGGATGGCACTCTCCATGAAATGATGATGACCCCAACCGTGAAGCTGAATTTAGTTCACTGCTATCGCTCCATGAACTATATCAGCCGCCACATGGAAGAAGCTTATGGTATTCCTTGGTTAGAATACAACTTCTTCGGCCCAACCAAAATTGCTGAATCCCTGCGCGAAATTGCTTCCAAGTTTGACGAAACAATTCAACAAAAAGCCGAAGAAGTTATCGCTAAATACGAAGCACAAACTAAGGCAGTACTCGAGAAATATCTCCCGCGTTTGGAAGGCAAAACAGTTGCGTTGATGGTTGGTGGTTTGCGTCCTCGCCACGTCGTTCCCGCGTTCCACGATCTAGGTATGCGCTTGATCGGTACGGGATATGAATTCGGTCACAACGACGACTACAAACGTACAACTCACTACATTGAAAACGGCACGCTGATCTACGATGACGTTTCTGCTTACGAATTTGAAGAATTCATCAAAGAATTGAAGCCAGATTTAGTTGCTTCCGGAATTAAAGAGAAGTACGTCTTCCAAAAGATGGCTCTGCCTTTCCGTCAAATGCACTCTTGGGATTACTCCGGCCCATATCACGGTTATGACGGATTTGCCATCTTCGCTCGCGACATGGATCTAGCACTGAATAGCCCCACCTGGAGCTTAATCGGTGCGCCCTGGAAGAAAAACTAGAAGTTAGGGAAAGAAGGGGAATAGATAATTTCCCATTCCCTATTCCCCATTCCCCATTCCCCATTTCCCTTTCTCTTTCCCCATTCCCTAATCCCTACATCCCTAATCGAGGAAAAAAGTCATGGCTCAGAACGATATCAATAATATCAAGGATCACGCCGAGTTATTCCACCAAGATGAGTACCAAGAGTTATTCAAAGCCAAAAAAGAGTTTGAAGGTGGACATAGCCCAGAAGAAGTTACTCGCGTCGCTGAATGGACTAAGACTTGGGAGTATCGCGAGAAGAACTTCTCCCGCGAAGCGCTAACTGTTAACCCAGCGAAAGCTTGCCAACCTCTCGGCGCAATTCTGGCAGCAGTAGGTTTTGAAGGTACATTGCCCTTCGTTCACGGTTCTCAAGGTTGCGTAGCGTATTTCCGATCGCACTTTACCCGTCACTTCAAAGAACCTTTCTCTGCCGTTTCCTCCTCAATGACGGAAGATGCAGCGGTGTTCGGCGGTTTGAACAACATGAAAGAAGGTTTAGCTACCTCTTTCAATCTCTACAAGCCGAAAATGATCGCTCTCTGCACTACCTGTATGGCAGAGGTAATCGGAGACGACTTGCAAGCGTTTATTAGAACCTCGAAGGACGAAGGTTTTATTCCTCAAGAACTGCCAGTTCCTTACGCTCACACTCCTAGCTTTGTCGGCTCCCATATTACTGGTTACGACAACATGATGAAGGGGATTTTGACTAACTTAACTGCTGGTAAGAAAAAGGAAACAACCAACGGTAAGATTAACTTTATTCCCGGTTTTGAAACTTATATCGGCAACTTGCGTGAAATTAAGCGATTTGCTGAATTGATGGGTGTAAATTACACCTTGTTGGCTGATAATTCTGATTATCTGGATTCTCCTAATGATGGAGAATATCGGATGTATAATGGTGGCACAACTCTGGAAGATGCTGGCGATTCGATTAACGCAGAAGCTACGATTTCTTTCCAAGCTTATTCGACGAGTAAGACTCGCGACTACATTGAGTCGGATTGGAAGCAAAAAACTTATGTTGCTCGTCCGGTTGGTATCCGGGGCACTGATGAGTTTTTGATGAAGCTATCTGCTTTGACTGGTAAACCAATTCCGAAAGAATTGGAAGAAGAAAGAGGTCGCGCAGTAGACGCTTTAACTGATTCCCAAGCATGGTTGCATGGCAAGAAAATTGCGATGTATGGCGACCCAGATTTGGTGATCGGTTTGACACAATTCCTGCTAGAAGTTGGTGCAGAACCAGTTCACATTGTAGTAACTAACAGCAATGATGTGTTTGAATCTGAATTGCGGGCGCTGTTAGATTCTAGTCCGTTTGGTGCTGGTGCAACGATTTGGGGCGGTAAGGACTTGTGGCACTTGAGATCTTTACTGTTTACCGAACCAGTTGATTTGTTAATCGGTAATTCCTACGGTAAGTATCTGTGGCGCGATACTCACACTCCCTTGGTTCGCATTGGTTATCCCATCTTCGATCGCCATCACTTGCATCGCTATGCTACTTATGGCTATCAAGGTACAATTAACCTGCTCAATTGGATCGTGAATACCCTGTTGGATGAACTCGATCGCAACACGATTATCCCAGCTAAGACCGACATCTCTTACGACTTGATTCGCTGATGGAAGGGGTTAGGGGAAGAGAGGGGTTAGGGAATAGGGGTTAGGGGTTAGGGAATAGAAATTACCCACTACCCACTACCCACTACCTACTCCCCACTCCCCCACTCCCCCACTCCCCACTCCCCACGACTGGATTACTGTCATGAGTAGCACCTCCATTCATAGAAACAAAAAGTTTGATATCCTGTGGCCCTTGCGTCAATGGGTGGATGGAATCGAAATAAACGATCGCAAATTTGCCCATCTTGTCTGTCAAATCATTCCCTGTCAATGCCCTTTTGAACGAAAGCTCACCCTCTTTGGACGCACGCTACACATTCCCCCTTTTTGCAAATTAAATCCCCTTTACGACGAGTTTGTTGGTTTGCGCTTTCGCGCCCTTTCTTACCTGACTGATGTGTGCGGTGAAGATGTCAAGAAATACATCTGTTAACCCGTCATTAGTCATTGGTCATAAGTCATTAGTCATCGCTCTCAATGTGAAATACATACTAAATTTTGATGATGACAAAGGACAAATGATAAATCATAAATGACCAATGACAAAGGACAAACAACCAATGCCAAATGACTAATGACAAAGGACTAGAAAGATGAAACTCACTCAGAAAAAAATTACCGAACTGCTCACCGAAACTGCTTGCGAACACAATCATAAAAAAGACGGTGAAAAGAAGAACAAATCTTGCAAACAACAAGCTCAACCCGGTGCTGCCCAAGGTGGTTGTGCGTTTGACGGTGCAAGCATTGCCCTCGTACCAATTACAGATGTGGCTCATTTAGTTCACGGGCCGATCGCTTGTGCTGGTAATTCTTGGGGCAGTCGCGGTAGTCTTTCCTCTGGTTCCCATCTTTATAAAGTTGGATTGACCACCGATCTGAGTGAAAATGATGTTATTTTTGGAGGAGAAAAAAAGCTTTATAAAGCTATTCTAGAAGTAGAAGAACGCTACAAGCCTGCGGCAGTATTCGTTTATTCCACCTGCGTTACAGCTTTAATTGGCGATGATTTAGATGCAGTTTGCGAAGCTGCTGCTAAGAAAACGGGAACTCCAGTTATTCCCGTTAATTCCCCAGGCTTTGTAGGTAGTAAAAACCTCGGCAACCGCATCGGCGGCGAAGCTTTATTAGAATATGTCGTCGGTACTAAGGAACCGGAATATAGCACACCATACGACATTAATTTGATTGGCGAATACAATATTGCTGGGGAATTGTGGGGCGTTCTTCCCTTATTTGAAAAGTTAGGCATTCGCGTTTTAGCTAAAATTACTGGTGACGCTCGTTACGATGATGTCTGCGCTGCCCACCGCGCCAAACTTAACGTGATGATCTGCTCGAAGGCGCTGATCAACATGGGCAGAAAGATGGAAGAAAAATACGGGATTCCTTACATTGAGGAATCTTTCTACGGTGTAGATGATATGAATCGCTGCTTGCGAAACATTGCCCAAAAAATTGGCGATGCCGACTTGCAAGAACGCACGGAAAAATTAATTGCAGAGGAAACAGAAAAGTTAAACATAGCTTTAGCACCTTATCGCGCTAGATTAACAGGTAAGCGCGTCGTGTTATATACTGGCGGTGTAAAAAGTTGGTCGATTATTTCCGCTGCCAAAGATTTAGGTATGGAAGTTGTTGCCACCAGTACGAAGAAAAGTACGGAAGAAGATAAGGCAAAAATTAAAGAATTGTTGGGTAAAGATGGTATGATGTTGGAGAAAGGCAACGCTGCCGAAATCCTCACAGTAATTGAGAAAACTAAAGCGGATATGTTGATTGCGGGAGGACGCAATCAATACACAGCTTTGAAAGCAAAAATTCCTTTCCTTGATATCAACCAAGAACGCCATCATCCCTACTCAGGTTATTCAGGTATGGTAGAAATGGCTAGAGAATTAGATGAAGCTTTGTACAGTCCGGTTTGGTCGCAAGTTCGTCAACCAGCACCTTGGGAATTTTAGATTTTAGATTTTGGATTTTAGATTAGTTGGACGAAGTAGTTACGTAGAAAGCAAGTTCCTTAACATTTGCGAAAATTCCAACTCCAACAATCTTAAATCCAAAATCCAAAATTGAATAAATAATCCAAAATCCAAAATCCAAAATCCAAAATCGAACAATGGCTACTGTAATCTCACCCAAAAAATCCGTTGCAATCAATCCAATTAAACAATCTCAACCTTTGGGTGCAGCATTAGCATTCTTAGGTTTAAAAGGAACGATGCCATTGTTTCATGGTTCCCAAGGTTGTACGGCGTTTGCCAAAGTTCTCCTAGTACGTCACTTCCGAGAAGCTATCCCTTTAAGTACCACAGCGATGACAGAAGTCACGACGATTTTAGGGGGAGAAGAAAATATAGAAATGGCGATTTTAACGTTATTAGAAAAAGCCAAACCGGAAATTATCGGACTTTGTACGACTGGGTTAACGGAAACGCGAGGGGATGATATGGAAGGTATCCTCAGAGCGCTGAAAAAACGTCACCCAGATTTAAGTAATGTACCTGTTATTTTTTGTTCGACTCCTGATTTTAAAGGCGCATTGCAAGATGGTTTTGCGGCGGCGGTAGAAGGTATTGTCAAAGAAGTACCGATCGCAGCTGAAAAGCAAACCAATCAAGTTACGCTGTTAGTAGGTTCTGCGTTTACCCCAGGCGATGTAGAGGAAATTAAGGAGATCGTAACAGCTTTTGGATTGGATGCGATCGCAGTTCCCGACCTCTCGGAATCTCTTGACGGTCACTTATCCGATGGAGAGTATAGCGCCACAACAACGGGAGGAACAAGTTTAGCAGATTTGAAGCGTGTGGGTGCATCTGCTTTTACCCTCGCTTTTGGCGAAAGTATGCGGGGTGCGGCAAAGATTTTACAACAGCGATTTGGTACGGAATATCAAGTATTTTCGCGACTCACTGGATTGCAAGCGGTAGATGAATTTTTAATGAAATTATCGCAATTAAGTGAGTGTCCAGTTCCCGAAAAGTTTCGGCGTCAGCGTCGCCAGTTGCAAGATGCTATGTTGGATACTCATTTCTATTTCGGACGCAAGCGAGTAGCGCTGGCGCTGGAACCCGATTTGCTGTATTCAACTAGCATTTTTTTACAGGAAATGGGAGCGCAAATCCAAGCTGCTGTAACTACAACTCAATCTCCCGTACTTGAACTTCTTCCCCTCGAATCGGTTATAATTGGAGACTTAGATGACTTAGAGAAATTGGCAGTCGGTGCAGATTTATTAGTTGCTAATTCTAACGGTAAACGAGTTAGCAAAAAATTAGGAATTCCTCTTTATAGGCAAGGAATGCCAATCTTCGATCGCTTAGGCAACGGTTACTTTACGACTGTTGGTTATCGCGGTACTATTGAGTTTTTATTTAATCTTGGCAATCTTCTCCTCGAACAAGAGGAATCGAAAGCCAAACACTAAAAAGGAGAGAAGCCATGAAAATTGCTTTTGCTACCAATGACTTAATTCATATCGATGCCCATTTCGGTTGGGCAAAACAAATGGCAGTTTACGAAGTGTCGCCAGAAGGTTATGAATTTGTAGATAATCTGACTTTTGGTGGCGACCTGAAAGAAGATGGTAACGAAGATAAACTCGTTCCCAAACTGGAAGCTGTATCTGATTGCACGATTGTTTATGTCGCTGCGATCGGAGGAAGTGCAGCCGCCAGATTAATTCGCAAGCGGGTAACACCAATTAAGTCAAAAACTGAGGAGGATTTAATTACTGATGTACTTAATAATTTAGTACGAACATTAAAGGGTAATCCTCCACCTTGGTTGCGTAAAGCACTCCAACAAAAGGAAAATTCATTTGAAAATTCCTTAGAGGAATAAACCCCACAGGTTAGTAGGGACGGGTTTAATGATATATCATGTCACTCCACAGGTTAGTAGGGGCGGGTTTAATGATATATCACATTGCTCCACAAGCTAGGCAATTAAACCCTCCCTTACGCCCCTACAAATGTAGATTTGTTCAACCAATTGACCTTAAGAGACGAGAGAAAATTACGATGACTGCAACAGAAACTAACTTGCCCCTAATTCAAACACCTTTCTTGCAAGAAATAGTTCGTCAAATTCGCGCCCAAGATAGCCTTGGTGTTTATCGCAATTGGTCGGATGAATTGATTATCAAACCATTAATTGTTAGTAAAGAACAAAAACGGAAAATCTCTGTAGAAGGGGATGTCGATCCGGTAACGCAATTGCGAATCACGGCTTTTTATCGTGCGATCGCTACTCTCATAGAACAACAAACCGGGTTACTCTGTCAGGTAGTGATTAATTTAAGCCATGAAGGATTCGGTTGGGCATTAGTATTTTCAGGTCGCCTTTTAGTCGTATCCAAAACCCTAAGAGATGCCCAACGTTTTGGCTTTGAATCCCTGGAAAAACTAGCTGCTGAAGGCGAAAAAATTACTAATTCTGCGGTTGAATTAGCTAAACGCTATCGCGAAGTAGCAGACATTTAATTATCAACTTTAGGTTTGAGATTTTGGATTTACGATTTATGCCTTACCCAATAATGGAAACAAATCTAAAATCCAAAATCCAAAATCTAAAATTTTTCGATGAGGTAACAAATTTATGGTGCAAGCAAACTTAAGCATTGAGGAAATGAAAACTCAAATTAAGCGCCTCAACAGCAAAGGTGGTCAACTCAAAATGGAACTTCACGATTTAGCAGAAGGTTTGCCCACCGATTTCGAGACCATTATGGAAGTAGCTGGTAGAACTTACGAGCTATTTAAAGAGTTAGACAACCTGAAAAAAGAGCTAAAAGCAATGGAGTCAGCCCAATGACACAAACGTTATCTGACTTTAAAAAGATCGTGGATGCTGAGGAATATTTCCAGTTTTTTCAACTTCCTTTCGATCCGCAGATTGTGAATGTTAATCGCCTGCACATTTTGAAGAAGTTCTCTCAGTACGTTAGTGAAATTGATGAGAACTATCCCAATATCGAACCGCAGGAAAAATTGGATAAGTACCGCGATGCTCTCGTAAAGTCTTATGAATTATTTTTAACTTCAACAGGCGTAGAGCAGAAACTGTTCAAAGTGTTCAACGAAAAACCCAAAAATGTGGTTTTACTCTCAGAAATTCAGTCTGACTAAGGAGAATAGAAGTGTTAAACCTTACACCTACTGAGTTAGAACGTTATCACCGCCAAATGATGCTCCCTGGTTTTGGGGAATCAGCACAACGTAAACTCCGCCAAGCGACTGTATTAGTCACGGGTGTAGGGGGATTAGGCGGTACGGCTGCGCTATATTTAGCGGTGGCGGGAGTTGGTCGATTAATTTTAGTTAGGGGCGGAAATTTACGCTTAGATGATATGAACCGTCAGATTTTAATGACGGATGATTGGGTAGGTCAACCCAGAGTTTTCAAAGCTAAAGAAACGCTTTCTTCCATCAATCCCGATGTAGAAATAGAGGCGATTCCCGAATACGTTACGGCAGCAAATGTTGATTCTTTAGTGTTACAAGCGGATATCGCTCTTGACTGCGCTCATAACTTTGAAGAACGGGATTTGTTGAATGCTGCTTGCGTGCGTTGGGGTAAACCGATGATCGAAGCAGCCATGAATGGAATGGAAGCTTACCTAACTACAATTATCCCTGGCGAAACTCCTTGTTTATCTTGTTTGTTTCCCGAAAAACCGGAATGGGATAAACGCGCTTTTAGTGTTTTGGGAGCAGTTTCGGGAACGCTAGCTTGTCTGACTGCACTGGAGGCAATTAAGGTAATTACTGGCGTAGGAGAAACTCTATCCTCTAAATTATTAACGATGGATTTAGGTACTCTCAATTTCGCGAAACGTCGTTCTTATAAAGATTCCCATTGTCCCGTATGTGGAACTCACAAATAAGGGAATGGGGACTTTTGTAGGTTGGGTTGAGCTATTGCGAAACCCAACAACCCGATACACAGCGTTGGGTTTCGTTACCTCAACCCAACCTACAATTATTATCCAAATAGGAGGATTTTATGACGACTATGACGATTAATATGACTGAAAAAGCAGCATTTCGGCTTCGCACTTTCTTGAGAGCTACTGCTGCACAAGAAACAGCTCCTGTACGCAAAGGCGTGCGCCTTGCAGTTGCTGATGGTGGTTGTAGCGGTTACGAATATAAAATGGATATCACCAGTCACCCAAAAGATGATGATTTGGTTGTGGAACAAGATGCAGTGCTTTTTTATGTCGATCGCAACAGCGCATCTTTACTCGAAGGACTTGTGATTGATTTCGTCGATGGTTTAATTGAATCGGGATTTAAGTTTACCAATCCTAACGCGACTGATAGCTGCGGTTGTGGCAAATCTTTCAAAGCTGGTGATTGCACTCCCGCAGGTGTTTCTTGCAGTTAACTCAGTTCTTGCACCGCTTGTCAGAAACCGGTTTTTTGCAAATGCCTAAACTTGAAGACCCAGATTATGGGTCTATAAACCTGGTTTCTCAAGCCTTATGCAGTGTTTTGTTTAAGTAAGTTTTTCGGAATTTTCAACGATTTGGTATAGAACAATGACGACTACCTACAAAGTGCGCTTGCAAAGTAAAAAGTACAAATTAGATACAGTAATTGATGTAGATGAGGATACTTATATTCTCAAAGCTGCTGAAGACGCAGGAATAGATTTACCATTCTCTTGTTCGGCTGGGTCTTGTTCTAGTTGTGTTGGAAAGTTGCTTGAAGGTCAAGTAGATCAGTCGGATCAAAATTTCTTAGATGACGAACAAATTGCTAAGGGATTTGTTCTACTTTGTGTTGCTTATCCTAAATCTGATTGTACGATTCGCACGCATCAAGAAGCGTACCTTGTTTAAAGATTTACTGGATCGACGCGATAAACCGAGCTATTTAAAATTGCAGATTTAAAATATAACAATTTTTTAAATCTGCAATTTTACATTTAAAAGCTGAAATCGATAGAACTACATTGGATCGTCTCCCAGAAGTAAAAAAGATTTAATTTCAGTTCGTTTAATTAAAGAGTTACCAAACAGAGGTGTGTTAAATGTGGAATCAAGGCTTTACAGTTTGTCTTTCTCCACTGGAGTTGCTAAAACCTGGAGAGCAAGGAATCGTGACTCGTTTTCGCAATGCAGATGAAAAGATGATTAAAAAGCTAAATCAAATGGGCATATCCCCCGGTATCACTATTACTGTGGAACAGCAATTACCTACCTTTTTAGTCAAAGCCGATCGGCATTGGCTAGAAATCGATCGAGTCCTCGCTCGATCGATTTGCGTTCGGTTAACTGATTCGCTTCTCTAAATTTACCTAACTTTAGTAGCCAACCATGACTAACTGCTAGTTTCTGTAGGTAAATTTTAATCAACCGCAACCATTACATCTGTTGACTTGATGATAGCATAAAGTTCTTTGCCTACTTCAATCCCCAGGCTTTCCCCTGAAGATTTTGTGATGATGGAAACTATTTCGACACCAGGAGAAATTTCTATGACTACTTCTGTATTAACCGCTCCTGGTGTAACCTGTTTTACCTTACCTTTGAGAGCATTACGAGCGCTAATTTTCATGTTTTTACCTAAAGGCTTTCAAAATTTTACGTTTTTATAATACCAGATATTCTCTCTAGTTAGCACCATGTAATTTAGTCAAAAATTAAGGTTTGTTTAATTTTCTTCTGTGGGTGATAGTTGCTAAATGAATTGGTAGCATACATAGCAGAAAATAAAATGACGATGATTTACTTTCCTGGCCGAAAGCACTCGTTGTCAACACCAAAACAAACATTTTCAACCATCCGAACACCTTTAGTTTTCCTAATGAAACAGACGGAAAAATACTTTAAAATATCGTCCCTTTCCTTAGCACGTTCAACTTAATTCAGTGAGGTTATTGATGATGTCAGAGTAAAGTATCTGCGAGCGAAAATCGCCTAATTTCAAGTATTTTTATAACTTTTAGTAGGGGCAATTAAATTTTGCCTCTACTATTTACATTGGTTGAAAACCCTATTAATTATTATCTAAATACTAGACGTTGAGTTTTTAATAAAATTTTAGAAATTCCTAATGACAAATATAAGAAAGTGTGTATCAAATTCAAAAAATGTTAATTTTAATATTTATTTTATAATCTTCAGTAAAAACAGCTACAATAAGCCTGATTTTGGTGTTATTATATTTGCAGGGTTGAGTTGTTGCAATAAAAACTTGACCGAGCGCTATTAATTGAGGGAGATATTACGTGGTTTTAATCAAGTCTCCATCGAGCGATTGACAAATATGCCGAAAACCAAATATTTGTAAACAACGTGATTCTTCCTTGCTATCGAAGACAAATTCGATTCAATTTTTGCTGAAAAGCCAATAACTGATTCAAGCTATTTTCTGTTTGAATTGGTCAATCAGTCTTCTCACAATAGCAGATTGCATCTGAGTCAAGTATGTTTTCATACTGACAAACATTGCAACAGCTTATAACCCTTTACTTGGCTGAACTCGACCAACTAAAAGGAGGACAATTATGAAGGCCAAAGATATTATGACCCAGGATGTAGCTACTGTTCGCGGTTCTGCAACTGTAGCTGAAGCCGTCAGGCTAATGAGGCTAAAAGAAGTCCGGGCGCTGATAGTAGAAGCTCGCGATTCAGAAGATGCTTACGGCATTGTTACCGAAACAGACGTTGTAGCTAAAGTCGTTGCTTATGGGAAAGACCCCAAAGAAGTGCGCGTTTACGAAATTATGAGTAAACCCTGCATTGTGGTTAATCCCGACCTGAGTTTGGAATATGTAGCGCGGTTGTTTGCTAATACTGGCGTATGGCGTGCGCCTGTCATTCAAGGTGACTTATTGGGTATCATTTCCGTCACCGATATTTTGAACAAAGGTGATTTCCTAGAAAACCCGAAATTGGCATATCTCGAACAAAAACTTCAGCAGGCTATCTCGAATGCTCGTTCAGCTGCCGCCAACTTTGGTAATGACTCCAAAGAAGCCACTGAAGCTTGGGATTTAGTCGATGAAATTGAAGCCGAAGCAGGTTTTTATGGCCTACCAAAACCAGAAAAAACAGCCAGGGAGCTATTCTTTGAGCGGCCAACGCAAACTGTAGCTGTCAGCTAAAAAGGATGCGGAGCAAAGGGAAAAAGTAAATACTGCTTTTTTCCTTTTGTCTTTCCTGTTATCTACTCCTAATCAATCAGAAAGGGTCGATCGCTACTCGACCCTTCCTCCTAATTGCTATTAGGATTATATGCTTGATGGCAGTAATGGAAACGCCTTTATTACATTACTTAAAGCTTCCCGGTAGCTGAAGCGGGCGGCATCGTTACTTTCTGGGCTAAGCCTAACTTTTTCAGCAACCAAATTGCCCACCAGGTAACATCGATTTCCCACCAGCGCCAGCCTGCTTTGGCTACGTTGGGATGCGCGTGATGGTTGTTATGCCAGCCTTCGCCATAAGTAACAATTGCTGCCCACCAAAGATTGCGAGAATTATCATTGGTTTCAAATGTCCGATATCCCCATACATGAGTAACGGAGTTAATAAACCAAGTGCTATGCCAAAGTAGAACGGCTCTCAAGAAAACACCGTAAATTACAAACGACCAGCCACCTAACGCATAGAGCAAAATTCCTAGAGGAATTTGCAGAAAAAGATAGTAGCGATCGAGCCAACAGTAAAACGGTTCTCGCACTAAATCGGGAGCGAATCGCTTGTACTGTTGGTAGTTGAAAAATTCTTTCCGAGGAAAGATCATCCATAACATATGACTCCACCAAAATCCTTTCCGGGCGGAATAGGGATCTTTGTATTCATCCTCGGTATAGGCATGATGCAAACGGTGTCCGGCTGTCCAAAAAATCGGGCCTCCCTGAAGCGCTAATGCACCGATAAAAGCGATCGCATACTCCAGCCATTGCGGAACTTGAAAACTGCGATGACTCAATAAGCGATGATAGCCCAAACAAATGCCGATACTTCCTAAAAACCAGTGCAGAAATATCGTAACTCCTAATGCTGACCAGGAGAAACACCAAAAAGCCAATAATGCGAACAGGTGTACGATCGCAAAAAAAATAAAGATGAGCCAATTTAAACCTGGTTGATTCTCAGGTGATGTTTGTACGGAATCGAATGTCATTAATACTTCCTCAACCACAAAAAAGGTTTTTGATTTTAGATTTATTGATGAATAAATCTAAAATCTCTGGCTAAAATCTCAAATCGAATTGTCAGATTCGCCAGTTTCGCACCAGGGTCATAAACCGGATTTTTACAGTTAACTCAAGCTGAAAACGTAAACTTTTCGTTCAAAAACCCGGTCGATCGCCAGTGCATAAGTCCTGTATTTATCCGGCGGTCACAGTTGTTGGCAAAAGATGCGCGATCGCAGGGTCTTGGTATTTGCCATTCCGATGAGTTATTCGTACCGCTTCTGCTAATTTTTCAATTGGAGCATTCTTGGCACAAATACCATCGACTCCCGCCGCAAGTGCATCGCACAAAAGCTCTTGTCCATCGGGACTTACCAGAACCAAAATTTTGGACGGAATCACGTAAGAATTGGCTTGCACTTTACGGGCGTTGCGAATGAATTTTACCAAATCCATATCCGGTAAAGTGCTATCCACCACAGCAACATCAACATCGATCGATTCTAATAGCACTAAGCCTGTTTCCGCATTTGTGGCTTCGCTAGCAACTTCAATGCCAGTTTGCGCCCGCAGATTTACGCGCAAATCGATCCGAGTTTGTTGATCGTCCTCAATCACGGCAACTTGAATTATATCATGCTGCTGATGCGCTTTGGTATAAGTATTGCCTGACTGCAAATCGTTAGGAGCGCCACAAGCTGAAATAGTTCCCACAAAATCTATATCAGCCGGACGTTCCTGTCTCAAATTAGCCATTTGTTCGGCACTCAAAATTCTCGATTCATCAAAGCCAAACTCAATTTCAGTGTGTAAACCTTTCTGCTTAACTCGTTTGAGATTGTAGAAGCGTTTGTTAAAAGTCGTCTTCACAAATGCCCACAGACATCCTAGCAAATAGCGGCGTTTAAATGGATCTTTTTCCAACCAATACTCTAGAAACTTCCAAGAATAAAAACGAGCATAGTTGCGAAGTACGCCTTTGAGAACTTCTTCCCGCGTCATCTTTTCCGGCTTAATAATCGGCGTGACGAAGTTGTAGTGAGAATAATCGCGAATTTCAACTTGATCTGCTAAATCCTGAAACAGTTCGGAAAATGGCCAAGGCGTGTACATATTCCAATTGGTCATATCCGCCTGCCAATCCCGCGCCATTCGATAAGTTTCTTCGATCGTTTCTGGCGTTTCGGTAGGCAATCCCATGATAAATTGCACTTCCGCTAAAATGCCGTTTTGTCTTAACAGTTGTACTGCTCTTTTGTTATCTGCGATCGTAGTTTCTTTGCGGAATAAATTCAGGTTTAATTGGGCGGCTGCTTCTGTTCCTAACGAAACGTGAACCAATCCCGCTTTGCGATATAAAGACAGTTCTTTTTCATCTCGCAAAACATCGGTGACTCGCGTGTTGATGCCCCAATGTACGCCGAGATTGCGATCGATCAGTTCGCGACATAGCGCCATAAACCGGGATTTGTTGATCGTCGGTTCTTCATCTGCTAAAATAAAGAAACCTACTTTATATTCTTTTACCAACCGTTCGATTTCATCAACGAAATGTTTGGGCGATCGCGAACGGTATTTCCGCCAGAATTTCCATTGGGAACAAAACCGACAGCGGAAAGGACAACCCCTTGAATAATTGGGAACCGCAACTCTTGTATTGAGAGGCGTATAAATGTATTTCTCCCATTCTAAAAGACTCCAATCCGGGGTAAGCGTATTCAAATCTTTGATGGGAGGATGGGCTGGAGTTGCTACAATTTTGTCATCTTCGAGAAAAGCAATACCTAGAATATTACGCCGATTTAACAGGTCTGTACCATCTGCGATCGCACGCATTAAATTAACAGTAATTTCTTCGCCTTCACCTCGAATAATATAATCAACCCAAGGCGCTTCGTTCAATACTTCCCGATACATATAAGTTGGGTGAACGCCACCCATAATAGTCTTTGTTTCGGGATTGATTTCTTTCACCAATCTCAGGGTATTTTGAGACTTATAAATCATCGGCGTAATTGCCGTTGCCAGAACTACATCGGGCTGATAATTGCGGATGATTTCCACTAATTCAGCATCTTCAATATAGTTAGTCATGGCATCAACAAAACGTACTTCATTGAAGCCCGCCGTCTTCAATGCGCCACCCACGTAAGGCACCCAACTGGGAGGCCAATTTCCGGCGATTTCGGCTCCCCCAGAGTGATAATTGGGTTGAATCATCAGGATACGCATTATTTATTTGCCTCCCTCATTTTATTTGTCAGCAGCCAGCAGTCAGTAGTCATTAGCCATTACAAATGACCGATGACTAATGACTGCTGATCAAAAATTAAATTGCTTTGGAAAAATTGGTATTTGTTTTATGCTTCAGATAGGTATCGAAAGCAGAAGCAATATTGCGGATTAACAATCGTCCCGCTGGAGTCACTTCAATGCGATTGTGATAAAGGCGAACTAATCCATCAGCTTCCAGCTTTTTCAACTCATATCGTTCCGTGCCAAAATACTCATCGAAATCTCGATCGAAGCTGAGATGATACTTCTCTTCAAAATCGTCTTTAGATAATTGGAATTGACACATTAACTCCATGATTGCCGTGCGGCGAATCACATCATCTTGACTGAGACTCACTCCGCGTTCGATCGGCAAAACATTCTCATCAATAGCTCGATAGAAGTCTTTCAGGCGTTTGTGATTCTGAACGTAGACATCATGCAGCATACTAATAGAAGTTACGCCAAAACCGATCAAATCGGATTCCGGTTTGGTAGTATAACCTTGGAAGTTGCGATGCAGTTTTCCTTGCCGTTGTGCGATCGACAATTCATCGTTTGGTTTGGCGAAATGATCCATACCAATAAACACATAACCATTGGCGCTCAAATCCTCGATCGCCATTTGCAAAATATCGAGTTTTTCTGGCCCTTTGGGAAGTGCTTCTTGGGGAAGTCGTTTCTGTATTGGCTTCATCCAGGGTACATAAGCAAAATTAAATACGGCGATGCGATCGGGATCGAGTTTAATCGTTTTGTGGATAGTATCGCGGAACGTATTTAAGGTTTGGAAAGGCAACCCATAAATCAAGTCAACATTAACGCTTTCAAACCCCGCTTCTCGAATCCAATCCATCACATTAAATAGCAGGTCTTCTGGTTGAATGCGGTTAACTGCCTCCTGCACTTGCGGATGAAAATCTTGAATGCCAAAACTAATCCGATTGAATCCCAAATCTTTCAAAAATAAAACATACTGTCGATCCAAATATCGGGGATTGACCTCTATGGAAATTTCCGCATTTGGATCGAAGCGAAAATGCTGATTAATCGCTGCCCATAACTTTTCAATTTGACTCAAAGAAAGATAATTCGGCGTCCCTCCTCCCCAGTGCATTTGCTCGACAAGGCGGCGGGAATCAATCAAATCTGCCATCTGGCGAATGTGACGCACCGTATAGTCCAGATAAGGTTCTGCTACTTCTTTGCGTTGCGTAATCACAGTATTGCAACCGCAGAAATAACAAGGCGTTTCGCAAAACGGGATATGACAGTAGAGAGATAATGGCGTTTTTTTATAATTACCGACTGCAATCCCAGCTCTGAAATCGACTAATTCAAACTCAGGTTTCAGCTCTGTCGCCGGCGGATAACTGGTGTAGCGCGGTACAGCTTGGTCGTATTTGCGGAGTAATTCTGAGTCAAATTGAACGGTGGGTAGCGATAAGCTCATGCGCTGGAGTTCCTTTCTTGTTTGATAGCTGGATATTTGAAAAAGTGCTGAATTGTCGGTACGGCAGGTACGTAGTTGGGCTTTAGCCCTCTTCTCTTATCCCAGTAGCAATAATAGGCGTCAAGCCCAACTACATACCCAGGGCTAAAGCCCAACTACATACCCAGGGCTAAAGCCCAACTACATACTCAGGGCTAAAGCCCAACTACATACTCAGGGCTAAAGCCCAACTACATACTTAGCAACTTGAGTTAAATGCTGTGTTGAAGAACGGGAGCTTCGCTGACGGAATTTTGCGGAACTCGCTCTGTGCTACCGGGTCTATCCTGACGGGTGAGCAGATCGAATACGTGTTCGCCAATGGCAGCTTTTACATCGTCTTCCAATTCGTGAACGACATCGCGATTGAGTAGAAAAGCATAGTTAGCTTCGTCTACAATGCGTTGAATTGTTGCTTCGTCAAGCGGTAAGGAATTGAGCGCAAGCCGATATTTTTCCTTGAATTCTCGTCGGGCTTCTGGCGTGGCAATTTGCTCGAAATCATGCAATCCAGTACCTATATCGGCAGGCAAATTTAGGGCCGATCGCACAATATTTTTCAACGCCTGACCGCCGGACAAATCGCCCATATAACGGGTGTAGGCGTGTGCGATTAAAAGTGCCGGATCGGTATTGGCGATTTCGTTTAGGCGATCGACATAAATCTTACCAGCAGGTAAAGGAGTAATTTCCGATCGCCAATTTTCACCGTAGTAATATGCTAAATCTTTCTCCAGATTCGCCGTGCGGTTGAGTTCTTGGAAATATATCCCTCCTATTGCTGGATGCTCCAAATGCCGCCGCAGCGCTTCTTCCAGCGTACTGTAAACATAATACAGATTTGCCAGCAACTTGCGAAATGGCTCCCGCTCTACAATCCCTTTCAGGAAGCACTTCATATATGCCGTGTTTTCCGCGACGGTGTGGGAATGTTTCGTACCTTCTCGCAGGCGGCTGGCTAAATCGTGGCTCATGTTGAGTTCCCTCATTCTTAAGAAATTGTTTTCTTGGCGATACCTGTGAGCGCAATGTGCAGTAACATCGTCGAGCAGGCACGCTTCAGTTCAATTAAACGGCTCTTGCATACTATATAGCTATCGAGCTATGAATGGGATCGAGAGTTTGCATAACTTAACAAAGTCTTTTTGCATAGAAACCCGGTTTCTTGAAGAATAGAAACCCGGTTTCTTCAAGAAACCGGGTTTCTGGATGTTTCTCGACGAAGCAACCGGGTTTCTGGACTGGGCCAGAGGAAGTTTATTACTTTTTTTGAAGAGTCTGTTCAAGAAGCGACAAGTGTTATAACTTAATAGCTATGAAGTTTCAAGGGAACCGATCGCACACTATGGTTACTTCTCCGGCAAAGCCCACTCTGAATGTATCCGAAGGCAAAACAAAAGCACTCAAGGAAAACATCCTCACCCCCCGCTTTTACACGACAGACTTTGAAACGGCGGCAAAGCTGGATTTGTCAGCCCAGGACAGCGAATTTCAGGCAATGCTGGCAGAAATGCGGGCGGATTACAATCGGCACCACTTTGTCCGCGATGAGACGTTCGATCGCTCTTGGGATAACCTGACTGGAGAAGCGCGACAAGCATTTATCGATTATTTGGAGAGGTCTTGCGTTTCCGAATTTTCCGGCTTTCTGCTGTTTAAGGAACTCTCGCGCAAACTCAAGGATCGCAATCCCGTACTATCCGAGATGTTTCAGCTGATGGCGCGAGATGAAGCCCGCCATGCGGGATTCCTTAACAAAGCAATGGGCGATTTTGGCTCGACGATGGATTTAGCCTACTTGACAAAAAATCGAGTTTATACATTCTTCCCGATCGAGTGGGTAATTTACACAGTTTATCTATCAGAGAAGATTGGCTATTGGCGTTACATCATTATTTATCGCCATTTAGAAAAACATCCCGAAAATCAGTTCTACCCGCTATTCCGCTACTTTGAAAGCTGGTGTCAGGACGAAAACCGCCACGGAGATATTTTCAAAGTATTATTGCGATCGCAACCCAAACTCTGGCAAACTTGGCAATCTCGGTTATGGAGTCGCTTTTTCTTACTAACAGTATTTGCGACGCATACCCTCACCGTTCACGAACGCACTGGTTTTTATAACGTGCTGGGAATCGATGCAACTGAATTCGATCGGGAAGTAATTCGCAAAACCAACGAAACAGCAGCGCGTGCATTCCCATCAGTTCTCGACACCGAACATCCAGAATTTTACGATCGCTTGCATCGTTGTTCGGATTTGAACTTGCAAATGTCCGAGATCGATCGGAGTTCTCAATCCAAATGGGTGAAAAAGTTGCGTAAATTGCCATTGCAACTATCAATTGTCGGTCATTTGGTGCGAATTTATCTAACCAAAGGTATTGACGCCGAAGCGCTGAGGGGAACTGTGCGGTAATTTAGAAACCCGGTTTCTTCAAGAAACCGGGTTTCTGGTATTTATTTGAGCTAACTGGAAATTGGTATGTATTGGAACTCATTTGCTGTAGGCGCGGTTTTTGCAGATATTATGTCAGTTTGTACAAAGGGATAATGGCTAAACTAGCTCGTACCAAGCCTGTAACTCACAGAGTTGCAAACAGCCATAAAAAATTATGGATTTTTTGTAAACGTTAATTTTACTGAATTTATAAGTAAGTAGGATTTTTCAGGCTATGTGAATTTCAACCGTATTTATACTGAATGTTAAATAATAAATTCCGCTCTTGTTAGGGATAAAAACGTAGAATTACGATATACAATAAATTTTAATTAACGAAAATAAAACCGTAAAAATTCCCTCTTGACATCTTACTGTGTATACTTTCTAATAGATGTATCTACCCAGTCTGTGAGAAATAGGTTTAGGTTGAAAGAAAACAAAAAATAATTTTCTTCGGAAAGAAATTTAGCTCAAATAATGTATGTGTTGAAGGAGAAAAATGCCCCTATTTACAACATTACAATTTACTCAAATGCTCCTGGCGGAAACTAGCTCTTGCCATACTGTTGGGCCTGCG
Source organism: Aerosakkonema sp. BLCC-F183 (assembly GCF_041929145.1). Classification (NCBI taxonomy): domain Bacteria; kingdom Bacillati; phylum Cyanobacteriota; class Cyanophyceae; order Aerosakkonematales; family Aerosakkonemataceae; genus Aerosakkonema; species Aerosakkonema sp. BLCC-F183. The sequence goes on from NZ_JBHFNU010000066.1 coordinate 68,084, forward strand.
GAGTTAATCGCCATCACAGTTGTACTAGGCGGACTTTTGACCTTTGCTGGTACTGCTAGTGTACCAGCAATGACGATTGCAATACCTGCCGCAGTTGCTAAGATTCTAGCAGGTCTTGCAATTGGTGTTAGTTTCACTGCCATAACAGTACCATTACAGCCATTTTTAGAGATAGCGGCTGTGGCGGCTGTAGCTGAAAGCATCAAGCATATCTTGGGATGTGGTTAATTGGAGCATTGTGCCACCTCCCTGCTCTGTGGGGAGGTGAGTAGAAGGGAAACTTAATTAGGAGTTTAATTAATTCTGACTATTTGCTTTCGCTCAAAAGTGTCACTAAGATATCGATTCGCCTGCGATCGCACTCCCGTAACGCCATCCTAACTCTACAAAACTTAGTATAATAAAGACGATCGCATCATTTATTGGAAGTTTTTGCTTTTGGACTGACTTCAAAATATAACTGCGATCGGTAAAAACAAACGTTAAACTCCATAAAAAAGTTGACTTGCCCTAGAATTAACGGTACTGTAGTAGCTTGAGTCCAGGCAAACACCTGTTGTACGGGTTCAAATTGTCCGATCGCTACTCGAAGAATCACTACACGCGCCTCATACTGAGCTAAGTTTCCTGTCAGATTTAAAGCAGTTGTTTGTCGCTCCCAATCATATCCCAGATCGACACCTATTTGATAAGGCAGTACATTAACTGTTGCTCCTGTGTCTAGCAAACCTAATATTTTAACAGAACGTTGTTGATAGACCAAAGTAATAGGTAAATATGGACGAAAGCCAGCTTCGCCCAGTGAAGTGTCAGCACAGATAAAAGGATATCTTTCAGGGTTACTCATTGTCTTCTATTTTGCTATCTTGCAGCACTTTGAGCATAGTATTTGCTGCTTCAAACGCATCGTAAGGCGACCAAACAGGATAAGATTGGTCAGGTTTGATTAAGTCTGTTTCTTGCTGGGCTAGTTCAGAGATCAAAACCTGCATAATGTAGAGCTTATCTGCACGGGTAAGCCCTTGTATAGTAGTAAGTAATTCCGGTGAAACCATTTATCGCTTCGGTAGGTCAGGTACATCTCTCCATTATATAGTTGTGTACATACCGATCGAGTAGAAAAAGTAAGAATTATTAGCGCCCGCCAAGTTACTCGCCAGGAGAGGAGATTCTATGAACAAGGAAATTGAGAACGAAATGGAAGATGAATTACGTTCAGAATATGATTTTTCTCAGATGCAGGGAGGCGTGAGAGGAAAATATATTGAGCGATATCGTACAGGAACTAACTTAGTACTTTTAGATCCCGATGTTGCCAGAGCTTTCCCTAATGATATGGCAGTCAATGATGCCTTGAGAATGCTAATCCAAGTTGCACAGCCCCAGCAGTCTAATAACACTATGCAGCCAACAGAATAGCAATGTGGGCTAAATGCTAAGACTTGCGATCGCACTCCCGTAACGCCATCCCAACTATGCAAAACTTAGTACGATAAATGCGATCGCAAAGTAACCTAATCAAATCAAAAGGAGAACAGCAATGTCATGGATATTTAGTTTGTCGGCTGAGTGTGGTACAGAACAGACTGCTGCCGAGCAGTTTTCTCGCTATTTCGATCGAGTTTCTTGGATTCTTTCAAATAAGAACCAATCCCAATGTCACACCGGAATTTTTCAGGATATCGAAGATAATTGGTGGTGTCGAGTTTCTCCCAGCGGCATAAGTGAAGTGGGAATAGACACACCAGAAACAGCTTATATTATGACAGAAATTGGTATTCTGCTCTATCAACATTTACGGTTTGCTCCCAACTTTCGCTATGCTTTAGTTGGTTTAGAAGTAGACGAATTTAGAACTTATAGCGAACTGATTGAAGAAACTTCCCTCCAATCTTTTCCGGGGTTAGTTTTAGCTGAAACAATTTGGCAGGAAATTGGATCGCCTCCAACATTTCGATCGTTCAGTTCGGGATATGTTTGGCAACCATACCAGGGTGAAGTTTATCAACCGCTAATGGTATCGTCAGATTTGAAAAACAAACTCAATGAATTGCTGAGTGTGGGGTAAATGCTAAAGATTCACGCAATTCTTCCTGTGCTGGTAAAATAGCAGCGCAGCGAACAGAATAAAAACGATCGCCGATCGTGCAGAGGTGATGAGCAATCGATCGCATCGTTTCCGACTATGAATTGCCACAATTCATCAGACGCGCAGCCAAAATAGCTGAGCTTACAGTTATTCAGAATTATTAATAGTACTTAACAAAACTGAGGGTGTGGATCGCGTCGGAAACGATTTTTAAGGTTAGATTCGGTGTTGCCTTTATTTTAGTAACCTGGTCACGCGGACGTCGTATTCACAACCTTGTGGATGCTCGCTTTTAGCTTGGGCTAGTGCCATATTATCAGCTAAAGCTTTAGATTCTGCATCGATTTCGTACCTTGTTGTTCCGCAGCGAAAGGCATTGGTGCTTGGTGCAGAGGATTCTCTGATATCGACCAATACCTCATAAGTGTGAGCCATTTTGGGCCTCCTCGTTTTATCTGCAAACGATGGAATACAGAAATTAGTATATGAACTTAAAGTGGCTTTAGTCGTCAAAGCAATACAATTCTTATTACATTTTCCCGAACATACTATTATTCAATCACCTCAAACGCCGTCAAATCCAGACTGAGAGTCGAAGGGTGTTGTCCGATCGTCTTGCGATCGCACTGAGGGGTCTAACCCCCCATCGCGATCGAAAGTATCGTTTAGCACTTATATTATGTCTGTTTGCATTACTTTGTGTATTAGACATTTCCAAAAATTATTGTGGGGTAGGCATCCTGCCTGCCCTTTGAGATTCTTTTGGAGGAGAGATCTATTGCGATCGCGCTTGCAGATCGATCGCCATTCACAACAACGCACAATTACCCTGTTTTATTAGACATCTCCAAAAATTCTTCTGGGGTAGGCATCCTGCCTGCCTTTGAGGTTCTTTTGGAGGAGAACTCTATTGGTGCGATCGCCCCGATACTGGGCATTATTCAAAGTTTTGCTACATCAGACTTCCGGAAGGATTAAATCAGCCTTATAATAACCTTATCTCATTTACAGTAAGCAACCACAACCACATCGTCTAATTCGCCAAAAATATTGCGATCGCGAACTAAAATGGATAATGGCAACTACTCAAATCATACCTTATCTGGCAAAGAAATTTATGAAAAAATTTGTCACAATATTCAAAAGGTGATGAAAGGGCAATCAACAGCAATCAGAAAACTGTTGTCAGCCTTTGCTAGTGGCGGTCACGTTCTCCTAGAAGATTATCCCGGCACAGGTAAAACTACTTTAGCCAAAGCATTAGCTTATTCCGTCGATGTCAGCTTCAAGCGCATTCAATTTACACCGGATCTGTTACCATCAGATATATTGGGAATTTCGATGCTAGATCCGAGCGATCGCACTTTTCATTTCCACGAAGGGCCGATTTTTGCTCATGTTGTCTTAGCTGACGAAATCAATCGCGCATCACCGCGCACTCAATCAGCGCTATTAGAAGCAATGGCAGAATTTCAAGTCAGCATTGATGGAAATGTCCGAAAACTTAAAGATCCATTTTTTGTCATCGCTACACAGAATCCCGTCGAATCTCGCGGTACTTACCCGCTTCCAGAAGCCCAAATGGATAGATTTGCGCTGCAATTTAGTTTAGGATACATATCGCCGGAAGACGAGGTAAATCTACTTTCAGATCAAATTCAAAAACATCCGATCGATACAATTCAACCTTGCGTTGACCTCCAAGATATCATAAAATTAAAACAGCAAGTCAAACAAGTTAGGATTAGTGAAGAATTAAAACGATATCTTGTCGATATTGTCAATGCTACTAGGTCAGCAGAAAGCGTACAATTAGGTGCAAGTCCTAGAGGTTCCCTCGCCTTAATGAAAATTGCCCAAGCATTAGCTTTGTTCGATGGCTATGAATTTGTCACGCCAGAACATATTCAAGAATTGGCGGTAGCAGTAATTGCACATCGGTTAGTGATGGAACCGCAAGCGCGTTTCTCTGGCAAAACCGCCGCCGGAGTTGTGGAAGAAATTTTGAAATCCGTTCCCGTTCCGACTTGAGGAAAATTAAAAACTTGGTTAACTTAGATTTAAAGGATAAGATGAGCGTAAAAAGTTTAATCATTTAAACCCTAAGAAAAGAGTGATTTTCGTACAATTAGGAATATTAATTCAGGTATGAAATTACTATTTGACCATAATCTTTCTCCCCGATTGGTTAATCGACTTGCAGATATTTTTCCTGACTCAAATCATGTCATCTTAAAGCAATTATCTCTTCTGTGTAGGTTGGGTTGAACGTAAGTGAAACCCAACATTGCTTGGTTAGTTGGGTTTCGTACCTCAACCCAACCTACTCTCGTTAACTTAGAGATTTAAATGACAATGAAACGTTTTCTCTATCGACTTTTTCATTTCACTTATGCGCTCGAACAATCGCGCCGCAGTTGGTTAGTTTGTTAGTTGGGTTGAGGTACGAAACCCAACCTAATCTCGTTAACTTAGAGATTCAAATAGCAATGAAACGTTTTCTCTATCGACTTTTCCATTTCACTTACGCACTCGAACAATCGCGCCGCAGACGATTGACAACCAGCGGAGTAATAATTTTATTATGTTTGATTATCTCAGCCATGCTTGGCTTAGACACCAACCAAAACTTAACCTATCAGATATTTACTTTCCTTTTATCAATCCTCATCATATCAATTGTTTCCAGTCGCTTTTTTAGCTTCCGTTTTAGCGCCGTTCGGATTCTCCCCCGCTTCGCAACAGTTGGCGTCAACCTCAAGTACCGCATTGTCATTCACAACAAAACCAACAAAATCCAAAACAACCTGCAATTATTGGAAAGTTTTGCCGACCCCCGTCCCACTTTTCCAGAATTTATCGCAACACCGGAACCTGAAGAACAAAAACGAAATGCTTTTGATAGATATGTGGGATATTATCGCTGGGTGTGGTTAATTGCGAGGAAACGAGTAGCAACAGCAAAAGCAATAGATTTACCTCCGCTTCCACCCAACCGTAAAACCGAAGTCGTCTATGAAATCGCACCTGCATACCGAGGCTTGATTCGGTTTGCTGATTTGACAGTTATTCGACCCGATGTTTTTGGTTTATTCAATGCTTGCGTTACCAATTATTTACCGCAATCTTTATTAGTTTTACCCAAATTATACAACGTACCGCCGATTAAACTTCCCGGTTCGCGAAGATATCAATCTGGTGGTGTCGCGTTAGCTTCATCGGTGGGAGATTCAGAAGAATTTCGGTCTTTGCGAGAATATCGTCCGGGAGACTCTCTGCGAAAAATTCACTGGAAAAGTTGGGCGAAAGTTGGTAAACCAATTGTTAAAGAAGAACAAGATGAATTTTTTGTCCGCCATGCGCTGATTTTAGATACATTTCAAAGCGTTAAGTATAGTGAAATATTAGAAGAAGCAATAGCAATAGCCGCTTCTTTAGCCTGTGAAGTGCAAACCCAAGAATCCTTATTAGATTTGATGTTTGTCGGACACGAGGCTTATTGTTTTACCTTTGGGAGAGGGTTGAGTCATACTGACAAAATGCTGGAAATCCTCGCTTCTGTTGTCGCTTGTCCGGATAAATCTTTTGATTCGATTATTCCCATAGTGATGGAGAGGGTTTCGCTGTTGAGTGGCTGTATCTGCATCTTCCTTTGTTGGGATGATGACCGAAAAAGGTTAATTAATTATCTCAGTGGGATGGGTATTCATAGTTTAGTTTTAATTTTAACATATCCAGGTAAAACAAACAACTTCGATCGCGAATCAATGCCAGATGGAATAGCAACTTTCCGCATCTTAAACTTAGGCAAAATCCAAGAGGAATTAATGCAATTATGAAAACACCAATGCTTCTGCTGGGTGCAGGTTTAATCTTTTGGGGTTGGCAAACGGGAATGTGGATTTTTGCCATACCAATGGCTATCCTTATCGAAGGTTCTCGCTTCATTTCCTGGCGGTGGGATTTCTCCAAAGCTGATGTGCGTCGGATAGCGAATTTATGTCTGATTATTCTAATATTTCTAATTGTTTATCTTCTCATTCAAAATCCCACTTTTTACTTCGTCTATACTCTTTTGCAGTGGCTTCCGGTTGTCTCGTTCCCATTGCTGGCTACTCAAACTTACTCGCTGGAAGAGAAGATTGATGTGACGACACTTTTTTTGTTATTCAACGAAGAAGAAACGAACAAAAATAAACGATTTACCATTAATATTAATTATCTTTATTTCGGTATTTGTATTTTAGCAGCTAGTAACGCCAACGTTAGAGATATTTATTTTTATATTGGGATGTTTCTACTGTTAGCGATCGCACTTTGGTCAGTCCGGTCTAAACGATTTTCCCCGATGCTTTGGCTTTGTTTCATTCTAACTGCTGGAAGTATTGGATTTATCGGACAATTGGGATTGCATCAACTCCATCTTACCTTAGAAGACCGGGTGGCGACATGGTACAGCAATGGTAACGAATTAGAGACAAATTCGTTGAAGAAACAAACGAATATGGGAGATATTGGCGTATTGAAGCGATCCAATGAAATTGCGTTCCGAGTCGCTACGGAAAATCAACAAACTCGTCCCCGATTGTTGAGGGAAGCAACTTATAATAAGTATAAAGCTTCCATGTGGGTAGCATCCAAACCGAATTTTACTCCCGTACAACCTGAGACAGATGGTACGAGTTGGCGTTTGGCAAATCAACCCGCGAATCATTCTACAATCACTATTTCTACTACTCTGCGTGGCGGTCAAGGTTTATTAACTCTACCAGATGGCACATTTGAAATTGACAAATTACCAGTCAGTCGGATGGAGAAGAATAAGTATGGCGCGGTGAAAGTAGCGGGAAAAGTTAATCATATAACTTACCATATCCATTTTAATCATAATCTTTCTTTAGATAACCCACCAACAGAAGACGATTTGCAAATCCCCGACAGAGAAAAGCCAGCACTTAACCAAATCCTTCGCCAACTGGATATCCAAAGTAAATCACCGCCAGAAATAGTAAACCGCATCGATATGTTTTTCCAGAAAAACTTTACTTATTCTCTCCAATTAACGGGGAAAGAAAATAATTTGACTCCAATATCAACATTTTTACTGAAAAGTCGCGCCGGACATTGCGAATATTTCGCGACTGCAACTACACTTTTGTTGCGTGCAGCAGGTATCCCAGCGCGTTATGCGGTTGGTTATTCCGTTCGCGAATTTAGCAGTTTGGAAAATCAATATATTGTGCGAAGTCGCCATGCTCATGCTTGGACAATGGTATATTTGAATAATAGATGGCAAGTCTTAGATACCACGCCTGCGGATTGGACAAGTATTGAGGATGCAAGTGCTTCTAAATTCGGATTTATATCTGATTTATGGTCGCTGTTGACTTTCAAATTAGGAAATATCATCGCTAGTCAGGCTTTACAATATGGATGGTGGCTGATTTTGCCGTTGATATTTATTCTGATGTGGAGATTTGGTCATAAAAAAGGTGTGCGCCGTTTATCTGCCAAACGGATATTGCCGAAAGCAAAGACTAAATCTGATTTTGTTACAAAGAATTCGGAATTTGCTTTAATCGAAAAAGCTTTAAATGAGTTAGGATTAACCCGTCACCCGTCCGAGTCTTTAAAATCCTGGATTAAACGGATGAAAGAGGAGTCAGCCGCATCGGACTTAATTGATGATATAATACCAATAGTCGAGCTTCATTACCGCGATCGCTTCGACCCCGCCGGAATTAAAGAGACGGAAAAAACAATCTTGAAGTCTTCGATTCGATCGTGGCTGAATAAATATTATCCAGCCGAGGTTGCTAAAAAATGATTATCCTATGGGCGATACTGGATTTGAAGTAGTTCCTATCCGTGTGAAGGATATGCGAAATAGCCTAAAAAGATTGATAATTCTTCTCTAATACAGCAATTAATATTTTTTATTTAAAATGGCTATAAATTACTAATATATAATACAACTTTTTATATTAATTAGGGAAAAGAACTCTAATCAGTAATACAGCGGTTCTCGCTGTAATCCCATACACTAAATATACTGGTAGCAGTTGTAAAAAATTAGTTTACTCATTACTGCCAGTGTACGACACGGAGTTAGAAACCGCTGTAGTGTAGTGAAGTTGTGTTTTAATATAGTGGCGTTGAAATACTTGCCACCAGTCTTGTAATAATTGATTGGCTAACGCCTGCTTATCCTTCCATATTGAAAAGATAAATATGTTGTAGGTAAGTAACTTGTAATCCACCTTTCCTAACTGAGCGCGGGTAGGTAGTTCAGCGGATTGTACATGGTTATAAGCTGCTAAGTAATCAGTTAAACCGTCTAGTAGTTTAATTGAACAAATAATAATTCGCTTATACAATCTGATTCTCTTGTTTAATAGAGATGTTGCCATTTGTTGTTTTTGTTGTTCTTGCTTTAGTTTATTTATTAGTTTTTCAGTCGGTCTAAATCCTAATTGTTGGATTTTTTTTGGCAAATCTAGAATCAATTTTGTACTACTGTTTAATTCTTTGTTTATTATTTCTAATTTCTCTGGTTTTATTTTACAATTATCAATTATTTTTTCTAGCGTTTTTTTGGAATTATCAATTGCTAGTATTGATGGCAATTGATAGTCAGTAGATGCTTGTAATGCTGCCAATTTGTTATAAGCTGCCATAGCACTTCCGTAGGTATGGCGTGCAGATGGGTGGTTCAATTCTGCTAGCATCTGATAAGTTTGTATCATTGAAATTAAAATATCTTCTTTACTTATTGGTACAAACTTATCTGCTTTATATTCTGCATAACCATTATCATGCAATGTATTGACTGATTGTGCTTGCTTACACTTGCCGAAAATGTAACTAAATAGTAGAGCCAGCGGATTATCAAATAGAGTATCTAAGTGTTTCATATAATCAAGGACTAAATCACCATACTTGGCTACTTTTACCTTAGTAGTTCCATTAAGCGTCAAATCACCAAGTAACCCAAGTGATAAATTACAATTATCCTCAAACTTGACGTTAACTTCCATCTTTTTAGATAATACAAATGTGGCTAGAGGTTCGATACCTGCTTTATGAACACCAAATTTTTTACTATTGATTAATCTAACTGTTACTTTTATCCAATCTAAATTAGTAGCTACAGTATCAATGGTATAAGATGATGTAATTGTAATTGTATTTAATGTTTTATCTACTTTTTTTCCAACAGAATAAATAATATTTGCTCTTTTCCCTACATAGTAAATAACAATATTCCGTCCTGTTGAATAATTAGCTATCATTTCTTGTAGTTCTTCCCAATCAGGTGACAAGTAGGCTTTTTCAGCTATTAAGGTTTTTTTAACTTCTGGTTGTAATAAATTATCCTGAAGCAGGATAAAAATTTCTTTTGTCCAATCAGTATTACCAATAAGTTTCGATAGTTTATGGATTAGCTTATTAACAGCATCATCTTCAAAAATCCATTCCGAACTATAAACACAATAATAAATTATTTCTTGTAATACATTTAAGCTTGATTCTACGCACAGATATTCTATAGCTTCTCCTATTATCTTTTCTTGTAGCGCTTTAAATTTAGTTTCGTTATGCTTGCTTCTATACCATTGAATAGATGCTTCTATTATTGTATTTGTATTTTTAATAAAATAGCGTCTAACTTCTTGTGTAACAGCTACTAAAGACCCAGTATTTATGATATCTTTAACCTGCTGAATTTTTATAAAAAATACAGAATCGTTCCTTGCAATTATATTTAAAAAATGTTCCTGGAATAGTTCTCTTCTTTGACCTCTACCTAGTTTTAAATCTGTCCATTTTCCTTTGCTATTCCCATCTATACTTACTCTCAAATTGCATTCTGTATCTGTAATTTGCTTAAAATGAGCGAAATAAGATTCTCTAATTAAACCATGCCTTAAATGTACTTCTTCACCACATTCAGGGCAATATAGCCCCCATTCTTTATAGGAGTTGTTATTCAACCTTTTATCATTAGCATAAATAACTTCACCGCCAAGATATATCGATCTAGCAAATTCCATATTATATTAATTATTTTCCAGCTTATTGTTATTATCCCAAAATTAAAAGTTGAAACAATCGTAAAAATTGTGATTGCAATCACTTAAATAGACGATTTTAATCACCGATCTAAGTAATACTTTGTGTATGTTTAGTTATTTATTTTCCTTTTTAAACATTTTGAAGAATAACTCTTAGGTGATATTCTCTAATAAGTACCTTGACAATTTGCTTTAAGCACCTAGCCGGGCTTTCAGATGACTACTCATATTTATAAGGAGTACCAGTTTGCTACAAAAGCACCCCAGACTCGGTATTATTCTGCTTGGTTTAGCTAGTTGTGTTACGATTGGCCTACCTAGTCAGAATTATTCCCCTGTCAGTTTAGGAGTTCCATTAGACGCTTTAGTAAAAGTTGTTGGTGTATGCCTAATCGGGAAAAACGGTAATAAGTCATCCAAAGCAGAGGAGGAAACCCAAAGCCGGACAATTAAATAGAAAGTTCCAGATATTACTATAGGTACCTTTAAGCTAGACTAGGTGCAATCAGCCAGTGAGCTATCACTGGTTTTTTTGTGACTATATTACTGATCTTTTGAGAAGAAGCAGCTATAGTCTATTTTTAAATTATAAAATGTTTATCCTAGAACTCAGGTACTTGTATTTGTCGGGTTGTACCTGCGTAGTGTTTCATTATTATCTCTGGTGTATTCCCAACCCATTTAGCTACTTGAACTGGAGTAACACCTGCTTCTATCGCCATTGTTATAAAGGTATGGCGCGTATTGTACTGGCAACGGTACTCACTCACTACGCCTTGTTTTACTAATTGGGTGACAATCCCATCAACCTGTGAACCATGTCTGTTTTTATAACCTTTCCAGGCACGATTTAAAAAATTGTGGTCGTCTATTTCTTTTCCTTCAGGACTGGAAAACACTAAAGATTCAGGATCGCAATTTTCAGGTTTAATCGATTTGAGTAAATTTTGCAAGGAAGCATTGCACGGAAAAAGACGAGTTTTACCTGTTTTAGTTTCTTTTCGTACACCCCGCACAAATGATTCTTGAAAAAATATCTTTGTACAGTCCTTTGAAATATGTTTCCATTTCAAACCAATAGCCTCACCTGTACGACATCCTGTGAAAAACAGGAACTTTACATAGCTAGCGTAATGCTTGTAATAATGGTGATTTTCAAATGCTTGTATTATTGCATCCCGTTCTTCTTTAGTAAAAGGTTTGATTTCGTCGATATCCTTGGGTTTTGCCTTTATCTTTTGAGCCATGCCCAAAAATGGATTATTGGGGATGTAAGAATACTCAACAGCCCAATCACAACAAGCAGAAATATTGGTTAAGTATTTTTTCGCTGTTTCAGGTTTCAGGTTATTAACCAAATAGTTTCGGATGGTTAATGCGTCATTAATCGATTGTGTTGGTAATTTCTGAATGTGAGAAGAAACTGTCTTGTAGGTGTTTTTGAGTGTGCTGACAGCTACAGATTTAGATTTGTATTCAACGTACATATCCCATAACTCATTTAGTTTTAGCTGCTTAAGACTGTCTTTTGCAGGCTCTACCAAACTTAGATGATTTTGTGGTCGGTATTTAGCCAGTGTCGCGTCAAACCGTTCATATACGATATCTGACTCAATCTGCTTTGCCTTAGCCTCAGCTATTTTGCGATTCTCCTTCGTGTCATCTAGTCCTAGAGTCAGGTACTTCTGCTTACCGCCATAGACTTGACGTGGTAGCCGTAGCCGTAAACGTCCCTGGAATGACTCAATACCTACAGAACCTTTGGAAATCTTGTTTTGTGAGTTCATTGTTCTAACTATGACTATGAATAAAAGTGCTTTACCGCATCATAGTCAGTTCATAGTCAAAAAGCAATATATTTACCCAAAAAAATAGGAAACCAGAGCATAGTCATCTCCGGTTAATCGCTGTAATCCTTACTCTATATAACTTTTCCAAATGGGCGATACTGGATTTGAACCAGTGACCCTATCCGTGTGAAGGATATGCGCTACCACTGTGCTAATCGCCCAAGAACTTTTAATATAACACAGGTAGCGCCAATCCACAACCGGCAGTCAACAATATCAATCACCTTGGGGATACTCATCCCACAATCCAGTTGTTTCTCGCAAACTTAAATGGTCTCCATTGCCCAAAATCAAATGATCCAGCAGCGGTATGCTTAAAAACTGTGCCCCTAGTAATAGCTGCTTTGTCAAATTAATATCTTCCTGACTCGGATCGACATTGCCGCTGGGATGATTGTGCGCTACTATGACTCGCGTAGCTCCTTGGCGAATGACTTCCCGAAAAATTTCTCGCGGATGGGCTAATGTTTCTGTGGCTGTGCCGATCGTAATCACTTGAGTACCCATCAACCTATTTTTGACATCCAGCAGCAAAATCGCAAAACGTTCCTGTGGCTGCCACATCAGGTCGTTACTCAAAGCAGCCGCAGCAGCGGCGGGACTTTCCACGGCTGTACGATCGAGCGGTCGCGAGGCAAAAGCTCTTTTTCCCAATTCGATCGCCGCTAAAATCGTCGTAGCTTTCGCTGGCCCAATTCCGGGAATTTCCATCAACTCAGCAGCACTGATATCCCGCAACACCGCCAGCGGATCGCGCCCGTGTTGACTCAATTGTTGCAAAATATATTGTCCTAAGCCTACCGCAGAAAGTTTTCCCGGCCCCTGACCCGTACCGAGTAAAATCGCTATCAGTTCGGCAGTCGCAAGATTTTTGGGGCCATGAGTCATTAACCGCTCTCGCGGACGCTCGCTGCTGGGTATATCTGCAATGCGGAGGCAATAGGTCATAGATAGCACCGGCAATTCTGAAACACAAATATAACTACAGATGGTTGCGGTATTTAAATAAAAGATAATAAGCTTAATCTCTCAGGGGTTAGGGGCTAGGCAAAGTCAAAAGTCAAAAGTCAAAAGTCAAAAAAGGGACTAGGGACTAGGGACTAGGGGCTAGGGAAGAAGGAGAGGGAAGAGGGAAGAGGGAAGAGAATTTCAGATTTTAGATTTAAAAGGGAAGATTTTGATAAATCTGAAATCCGAAATCTCCCACTCCCCCACTCCCCCACTCCCCCGCTCCCCCACTCCCCCACTCCCCCGCTCCCCCGCTCCCCCACTCCCCCGCTCCCCCGCTCCCCCGCTCCCCCCGACGCCCTATCCCCTATCCCAGATGAATCGGCGAGCCCTATTGTTAGTAAACCTTCACTCCCGGCGAGGTCAAAAAAACCTCTCCCAGGCGATCGAGCAATTGCAAGCGTTAGGCTTCGAGTTGTTTGAGCAGTCTACCGAACAGGCAAAGCATCTACCCAAACTGATTCACAAATACTGCGATCGCGTCGATTTGGCGATCGTCGGTGGCGGCGATGGCACCCTCAATGCCGCCGCCGATGCGCTCGTCGAAACGCAACTGCCCTTGGGTATCCTCCCTTTGGGAACAGCTAACGACCTCGCTCGCACTCTCGGTATTTCTCCCAATCTACCCGAAGCTTGCCAAATTATCGCCGACGGTCATATACAGCGAATTGATTTAGGCTGGGTAAACGGCAAACATTTCTTCAATGTTGCCAGTTTGGGACTGAGCGTGAAAATTACCGAACAGCTAACTAAAGAAGTAAAGCAACGTTGGGGAAAACTCGCTTATGCGGCAACTGCTTCCCAAGCGATTTGGCAAGCTCGACCTTTCTGGGCGCATATCCGTCAGGGTAACGAAACAATTCGCGTCAAAACTGTGCAAATTGCTGTAGGCAACGGACGATACTACGGCGGTGGTATGGTTGTCCGCGATGACGCTAAGATCGACGACCAAAGGCTAGACCTATACAGCCTGGAAATTCAGCACTGGTGGCAATTGCTGCTACAGCTACCAGCAGTCGGCCTGGGACAGCACCCACAATGGCTCGGTGTCCGCACTCTGGAAGGAGAAGAGTTTGAAGTGATTACGGTTAAACCTCGTCCCATCAATACCGATGGAGAGCTTACCACTTACACTCCGGCTAAATTCCGCCTCATACCACAAGCTTTGCCAGTCTTCGTGCCCACGTCATCAGAAATTCCTGGCTTAACTGAATAAGCGTTTTTGTACCATCCGCGCATCAAACTAAAACCTTATGATTAGTTTTTGTAGGCGTTCTCGAATTTCCCGTGACCTCAACTGCTCTTACTAACTCTCTGTCCCACAGATTCGTCAACTGGCAAGTCAAAAGTCAAAAGTCAAAAAAGGGCGTCGGGCGTCGGGGAAGAGGGAAGAGGGAGAGGTAAGAGGGAGAGGTAAGAGGGAAGAGGGAAGAAGAAAGAAGAGGAATTTTGACTCCCCTGCTCTCCCGCTCCCCCACTCCCCCACTCCCCCACTCCCCCCAAGGGTGACAATATTTTTAAGCCGCAGCACTTGCCCAGTTTCTCGCTCGTAGAGAGGTAAACGTGAAAAAGACAAATTTACTGATAGCAGCAGTACCGATCTCTTTAATAGGGATAGCCGCAGCCTATGCCTCCGGTTATCTAGTTTGCGCTGGATCGAACCAGCAGTGCGTTCTGATTACGGGCAGTACCAACCTTGCAGATCCGCGCGGTATTGGAATTAACTTATTTACAGCTCAACTAATAAGATGGTTGCCTTATGTCTGTCTGCTGGTGGGTGGCGCTTGTTGGGTAATTGGTTTGCTCAAATCCGATCGCAAAAAAGAGCGCGTGTTGTGGGCAACACCTAGCGGCGCTTCTTCACCGGCTACCACTTCCCCAGGAGAAAAGGAAGTAGCTTGGCACACCTTGGATGCCGAGAAAACGCTTCGCAGACTGGAAAGCGATCGCAATTCCGGTTTGACTGACGCCGAAGTTAAAAAACGTTTGGAAACTTACGGCCCCAACGAACTGCAAGAAACCGGCGGTCGCAGTGCTTGGCAGATCTTGCTGGATCAGTTTACCAACATCATGCTGTTGATGCTGATCGGTGTGGCAATGATATCCGGCATCGTAGATTTAGTCAAGCTGCAACAGCCAGGAGGGTCTGGCGGTGAAGTTCCCTTCAAAGACACGATCGCCATCTTGGCAATTGTCATCCTCAACGGTGTTTTGGGCTACCTGCAAGAAAGTCGCGCCGAAAAAGCACTTGCCGCCCTCAAACGCCTTTCTTCTCCCAAAGTGCGAATTATTCGCGATCGCAGAACCATTGAAGTCAGCGGCAAGGAACTTGTACCGGGAGATATCATGCTCCTGGAAGCCGGAGTCCAGGTGGCAGCAGACGGACGTTTAATAGAAGAATCCAATCTCCAGATCCGCGAGTCAGCGCTGACTGGGGAAGCGGAGGCAGTCAACAAAAGAGCCCAATTGCAACTCGACGAAGAGACATCTTTGGGCGATCGCATCAACCTCGTCTTTCAAGGCACTGAAGTCGTGCAAGGACGCGCCAAAGTCATCGTTACCAACACCGGAATGCAGACGGAACTCGGCAAAATCGCCGCGATGCTGCAAGGTGTGGAGAGCGAACCCACCCCCCTGCAACAAAGGATGGGTCAGCTAGGTAATGTCTTGGTAAGCGGCTCCTTAATTTTAGTCGCTGTTGTAGTAGCGATCGGCTTAATCCAAAGCGGCTGGAACTTAAACAGGTTTATCGAACTTGTGGAAGTTTCTCTGAGTATGGCAGTAGCTGTAGTTCCAGAAGGTTTGCCAGCCGTAATTACCGTAACCTTGGCATTGGGAACGCAGCGGATGGTGCGCCGCAACGCTCTGATTCGCAAACTACCCGCAGTAGAAACATTGGGTTCGGTGACCACGATTTGCTCGGATAAAACCGGTACTCTTACCCAAAACAAAATGGTGGTGCAGGAAGTTGCCACCGGCGATGTCACATTCCGCGTTACGGGTGAAGGTTATACCCCCAAAGGCGAGTTTCAATTGGACGATCGACCCATAGCGAGCGATCGATATCCGGAACTGCAAACCCTCCTGCTTGCTTGTGTGTTGTGCAATGACGCCGAATTGCAGTGTCAAGCCGACAACGCACGCGGTAGTGTTGGCGGTAACTGGATAATTTTAGGAGACCCGACAGAGGGGGCGCTGCTAACTCTAGCAGGTAAGGGCGGTATCCAAAAAGAGTCGCAAAGTTCGCAAATGCCTCGCATAGCCGAAATTCCTTTTTCCTCCGAACGCAAGCGTATGAGCGTGATTTGTCAGGGAACGGGAACTGGAGATTGGGAAGCAGAAGCAGGGGAACCGGCTTCCGCTTCTGTGTTGGCGATCTATACAAAAGGTTCCCCAGAACTGATATTGGAACGCTGCGCTTCATCCCAGGTGGGGTGTGACAAAGTGCCACTGACGGAAAACCAACGCCGGGAGATTCTCGATCGCAATAACCAAATGGCGGGTCGAGGTTTGCGCGTCCTCGGTTTTGCCTACAAACCTTTGGGCGCTCAACTGTCCGCAGAACCGGATGAATCGATCGAACAGGATCTCATCTGGTTGGGGTTAGTGGGGATGCTCGATGCGCCGCGTCCGGAAGTGCGGGAAGCGGTAGCCAAGTGTAAGCAGGCAAGCATTAGAACGGTGATGATTACCGGCGACCACCAACTGACTGCCAAAGCGATCGCCTATGATTTGGGTATCGCCAATCAAGGCGATCGCGTCCTCACCGGTCAAGAATTGCAAAGGCTCAGCCAACCAGAACTCGAACAGGTGGTAGAGCAGGTGAACATCTACGCCCGCGTCTCCCCAGAACACAAATTACGCATCGTACAAGCTCTCCAAAGTCGGGGTCAATTTATCGCCATGACCGGTGATGGCGTCAACGATGCTCCCGCCCTCAAACAGGCAGATATCGGCATCGCAATGGGTATCACCGGTACCGATGTCAGCAAAGAAGCCAGCGATATGGTATTGCTGGATGATAACTTTGCCACTATAGTCGCCGCCACAGAGGAAGGTCGCGTAGTATACACCAATATCCGCCGCTTTATCAAATATATTCTCGGTTCCAACATCGGTGAGGTGTTGACTATTGCTGCCGCTCCGATTATCGGTTTGGGAGATGTACCTTTAACGCCATTACAAATTCTGTGGATGAATTTAGTTACCGATGGCGTTCCCGCTCTCGCTTTGGCAGTCGAACCGGCAGAACCCAACGTGATGAAACGTCCTCCGTTCAGTCCCCGCGAAAGTATTTTTGCGCGTGGATTGGGGTCTTATATGGTTCGCATTGGCTTGATATTTTCTATTTTGACGATCGCAATGATGTGGTGGGCATACCAGCACGCCCATATGTCCGGCAATCCCGATCGCTGGAAGACAATGGTGTTTACTACTCTCTGCCTCGCACAGATGGGTCATGCGATCGCGATTCGCTCCAACACCCAACTGACGATCGAGTTAAACCCCTTGACAAATCCCTTTGTTTGGGGTGCTGTAATCCTCACAACTATCTTGCAGCTGATGCTGATTTACGTTCCACCCCTGCGGGCTTTCTTTGGCACTCACACCCTCGATGGATTGGAACTCGCCATCTGCTTTGGCTTCAGTATGCTGATGTTTGTTTGGATTGAGTTGGAGAAGCTGTTTATTCGCAGGCGAACAGCAGGTCGGGTCTAAAAAAAGTCAAAAGTCAAAAGTCAAAAGTCAAAAAAAACAGGAAAAACAAAAAGGGACAAAATTAATTTTGCCCCAGAGCCCCAGGGCTCAAGGCCCATCTTCCCGACGCTCAACCCCCTTTCCTTATTTTGACTTTTGCCTTTTGACTTTTGTCTTTTGTCTTTTGCCTTTTGCCTTTTGACTTTTGACTTTTGACTTTCCCTCAGATGTACCTTCAAACCCTTCACCTGCATCAATTCCGCAACTACCTCAATCAAACGGTGGAGTTTAGCGCCCCCAAAACGATTTTGGTGGGTAATAACGCACAAGGTAAATCCAACTTGCTAGAAGCGGTGGAGTTGCTCTCGACGTTGAAGAGTCATCGGGTGACGCGCGATCGCGATTTGGTTCGCGAAGGAGCGGAAGAAGGTAAAATTGTTGCTACCCTGGAACGCGAAACAGGCACAGTCGATTTGGGTTTAACTCTGCGCCGCAACGGACGCCGTACTGTGGCCAAGAGAGGGGAATCTCTCAAGCGTCAGATGGAATTTTTAGGTACGCTCAATGCGGTACAATTCTCTAGTTTGGATTTGGAGCTGGTAAGAGGTAGTCCGGAGTCGCGTCGCCGTTGGCTGGATACGCTGGTAATTCAGCTCGAACCTTTTTACGCGCACATCTTACATCAGTACAATAAAATTCTCCGTCAGCGCAACGCTCTGTTAAAGCTGCTGGCGGAAAACGCGAAACCGATCGCCCAAAATACGGAATTAGCTCTCTGGGATGCACAATTAGTAAGTCTGGGTTCCCGCGTCACCAGGCGTCGAGCGAGAGCTTTGCAGCGTTTGGCTCCCATTGCACAAACTTGGCATCAAGCAATTAGCAGTAGTCTGGAGGTGCTGGAAGTTAAGTACGCGCCCAATATCGGTCTGGAACAAGATAACTCAGAATGGGTACAGCAGGCTTTTTTCGACAAGATTCAGCAGCGCAGCGTCGCCGAACAATACCAAGGTACTACACTTGTTGGCCCTCACCGCGACGAAATTGAGTTTTTTATTAACCAAACACCCGCTCGTCAATACGGTTCCCAAGGTCAACAACGCACTTTGGTGCTAGCCTTAAAGCTGGCAGAGTTAAAATTAATCGAAGAAGTTGTTGGGGAACCGCCCCTCTTGCTTCTTGATGATGTCCTCGCGGAACTAGACCTTAACCGTCAAAATCAACTGTTGGACACCATTCAAGAAAGATTTCAAACTTTGATCGCCACGACTCACTTAAGCGCGTTCGATCGAGCTTGGTTAAATTCTTCTCAAATTCTCACCGTCGAAGCCGGACAAATATCACCAATTGTTAACGCCTAATTGCACAACAATAATTTCAAATTGCAGATTTCAAATTAAATTTCTTTATGGGCAATTCAAATAGCCATTAGCAGCCTCCCCGGAAATGTCCGAGCCAAAACGAGTCGATCGCGTTATTCTCCCGCGCTTATTGTTGGTATCATTAGCATCTTAGCGATTCCTTAAAATAGGCAATATGTCTTTAATATCCTGAAAAAAGCAATACATATTAGTATTACTGAGTTAGGTATCTTAGATTAAAATTTTTTACATTAATACCAAATCTGGGTCTGCTACCCCATTTTCAACCTCAATGTTTTTCTGCAACTCCCCTGCTCCCCCACTCCCCCACTCCCCCACTCCACTCTTCTTTTTAACTTTTGACTTTCTCGCCCCTAGCTATCAAATGGATTCTCTTATGGACAAAGATGAGATACAAGCACTGGCAAATTCCTTACGTCAAATCGATCAGAAAATACTAAAATCCGCCAAAGATACTAGCATAAAACGAATTTGGTATCAAGGCGACGAGTCTTATTTTGATATGTTTTTTGACATTCAAAATAATCAAATTATTTGGTTTCAGTTTACTTTGCGAGGTAAAGCGGTGTTATGGGATAAAGGCAAACCCAGTTTGTGTACGGGCACAACTGGCGAAACAGATTCAGATGATGTCAGCTACTACCCCGCAAGCAAAATTATTAAAGCTGACAAAAAACCCGACCTGGCTTTTATTGAAGTAGCGCGTTCAATTTTGCAAAGCAGAGCGGGTGAAGCTAACTTTGATAAGGCACTAGAGCTTTTTAAAGAATAATTATTAATTCTTCAGTGATGGATTTCTAAATTGAGAATATAGCGACCCAATTGCACTTTTTCAGACCACAATTCGTATTCCACACGCAGATGTTCAGGTAAAGGTCGTCCTTCCAGAGTCAAGTCAGTCGTCAAGTTACGCAGGCGTATCTGCCCTTGTCCTTGGGATAATTGGGTGTGCAGCCAATAACGGCTGAGACCGTAAACGCCGTTTTCCCAAAGATGACGATAACTCAGCTTACCATTTCCTTGCATCGTCATAATCACGCGGCGAGGCGAAATTTCTAACCACAACAGACGAGGCGATACACCGGGTATCGTTCCCTCCACCGGGGAATCATCAACAGCTTCTTGTTCGTGAATAGGAGGTTCGCTCAAAAGCAAATGGAAGCGATCGCGGTCTTTTTGGTATATAGTAGCGGAAGTTTCCACCACAGACCAAATCGGCAGATCTGTAGAAACGAGGGATAGACAAACAGGCTTGCGATGATGCGTCAGCATAAAATACGATCGCTAAACTGATAAAATTCCAAAAAAAATGACCCAGCGAGGCAGGGGAAAGGGTAGGATCTAACTTCGCAGTCTTCCACCAGTCTATCCCAATGCCAGTTCCGGTTGTCACGCACAAAATTACTGAAGATCGGCAGTCTTTACTCATCCAAAAACCCACCTCTGGGCTGTATGTCGCTAGCGCAATCCGAGTTCCGGGGGATAAGTCCATATCCCACCGCGCTTTAATGCTGGGTGCTTTAGCGACAGGAGAAACCCAAATCCAAGGATTGCTCTTAGGCGAAGACCCGCGCAGTACCGCAGAATGTTTCCGCGCACTAGGGGCAGAAATTTCCGAGCTGAATACTGAGTTAGTATGGGTTCGGGGTATTGGCCTCGGTCAGCTGCTAGAACCTAATGATATTTTGAATGCTGGAAATTCCGGTACTACCATGAGGCTGATGTTAGGAATTTTGGCTTCTCATCCCGGACGGTTTTTTACGGTGACGGGGGATAGTTCGCTGCGATCGCGTCCGATGTCCCGCGTTGTCAAACCGTTGCAGCAGATGGGTGCTACAATCTGGGGACGGAAGGCCAATTCTCTGGCACCTCTAGCAATTCAAGGACAGCAGTTAAAGCCGATTACTTATAATTCTCCCATTGCTTCGGCACAGGTGAAATCCTGCATCCTCTTGGCTGGTTTAATGACAGAAGGAGAAACGACGGTAACTGAACCGGCGCTGTCTCGCGACCACTCGGAACGGATGCTGAAGGCTTTTGGCGCTGAAGTGATTGTAGACTCCCAAACCAATAGCGCTACAATCGTCGGCCCTGCTAAACTGCAAGGACAATCTGTGATCGTACCTGGGGATATCAGTTCGGCGGCTTTTTGGTTGGTTGCTGGTGCGATCGTACCAGATTCTGAGCTACTGATTGAAAACGTAGGAGTCAATCCCACTCGCACTGGCATTTTGGAAGCTCTCGGTATGATGGGCGCTGATATAAAGTTAGAAAATGAGCGGATTGTCGCTGGGGAACCGGTGGCAGATTTGCGAGTGCGCCACAGTAAGTTAAAAGCTTGTCAAATAAGCGGAGAAATCATACCTCGTTTGATAGATGAAATTCCCATTTTAGCGGTAGCGGCAGTATTTGCCGAAGGTACAACAGTAATTCGGGATGCGGCGGAATTGCGAGTCAAAGAAAGCGATCGCATCGCTGTAATGGCAAACCAACTCAACAGGATGGGTGCGAAAATAACGGAATTACCGGATGGTTTGGAAATTACTGGCGGTACGCCTTTAACCGGTACTGATGTTGACAGTCATACCGATCATAGGATAGCGATGAGTTTGGCGATCGCAGCTCTCAACGCTGACGGTACAACTACTGTTAACGGTGCGGAAGCTGCGGCAATTTCCTATCCCGATTTTACCACCACCCTGCAACAAATTTGCGGCCAGGACTAGGTTAGGTTTTGCTACAGGGCAACTCAACCATTTACAATTAATCAACAGTAGGTGAGTTAGGCACACCCCTAACTCACCATCTTCCTGCAAAAATCCGCTCCATATTTCCATAAACACAATCGTCCTGTTAAAGGAGCCTTTTATGACCCAGCAAAAGAAAACTTTAGTCGATCGGCTTAGAGCTTTTGTTGGTCTGAACAACAGCCCTTTATTTAATAAGTTTAGCCCTTTATTTAATAAGTTTAAAGATTTGGTTGGTTTGAACGAGGAATATATCGATGAATATACCAATAAATATATCAATAAACTTGCTGAAACTAAAAATATCCGCGTAGACTCTCTTGAGTATTTATCACTATCCACAGAACAAAAAATAGCTAAACTCCAAACCGATATAGATGATGTCAAAAAACAAATGAATAATTTGGAAGACAAAATCGATTTTATTATAAGAATTATTCAACCTAATACTATGCGATAAAAGATATAGCTAAAGTCTGGTGTAGCTAACTTGCTAACAATTATCTAAAAAACCAACAATTTTTATATGAAGTTAGAGTTTGACGATTTAGAAGCCTTAGAAAAAGAACTAGAAGGACTTCCTCCCCTTCATAGGGTAGCGTTTGCGGCTTCGATTTGTGAGAGGTTGCTTCCCAACTACGATGTTTTTTATCGAGAAGAAGCTTGGGGCGACCCATCCATATTGAGAACAGCCTTGGATGAAGTTTGGCAAATATTACAAGGAAAACCATTAGATGAGCCGAAAATCAATCAGTTGATGGACGATTTGCCCAAAAGGGTAATAACAAAAAACTTATCACCCTTTTGGACATTTTCTACTCGTCTGAACTTAGAATTTGCGGCACTTTAAAAAAGTCGCCATCTCGATCGGGAGAGCAATCGAGAATAGCTTCCCTATCTGGATAAGGTCGCAATTCATCCGCTCGCGTGATATTGCTAACATCGATCGCTCTTGTGGTAGGCTTGACTTTACTCACATCTAACTCACTCAACTGTTCAAAATATTCTAGAATACTGCCCAATTGAGTTGTGAATTGTTCTTCTTCGGCTGGCGTTAATTGTAAGCGGCCTAGAAGAGCAACTTTGCGGACTTGTTCGCGGTCAATCATAATTTTGAAAATGGGGAATAGGGAATGGGGAATGGGAAATGAGTCATTAATTATTAGTTTGCCGTGCTGAGGCTAGAAACCGGGTTTATTTCTAGATATCTAGTTGACAAACTAAAGATTGTTCAGAGAAACCCGGTTTCTTTGCGTAAGTCCTAAACCAATGACCGATGACCGATGATTAAAAGAACACATCGATTTGCGATCGCCCAGTCGTCTTCAGCCAGTTTTGAGCTTCGATGTAATTGTTAGGCGCAAGCTGAATCGCCTGCTTCCAATACTCCGCCGCCTTATCATAAAAAGCTTCAGCTTCATCGGATTGACCGGCTTCCTTGGCCCTTTCTCCCTGGTAGTGGTAAATCACAGCAATATTGTTGAAAGCTGAAGGATGGCGCGGATTGAGTTCGATCGCTTGATGATAGTAATCCAAAGCTTTTTCATGTTCGCCGTTGCTAGCATGAATCAGCCCGATATTGTAGAGGATATAGCTGCGATCGTATGGATCTTCTTCCAGCTTTAGCGCTTCGTGGTAGTTGTCCAAAGCTTCCGCATATTCACCATCACCTTGAGCGGACATCCCATCCCGGTAGTAGACGAAGGCTTCCTTTGCTTTTTTGTTAGCAGGCAGAATTTTGAGAATTATATCTGCCATGACGGTAAAACTTTTGTCGATGAAATTATCGTTGCGTTGCGTTCTTGGCATATCGGCCTCTGTTAAAAATGGTTAATTACTTCAGACTTGCCTATCTGGTGGATATCGCTTCTAGACGCTCAATAGTTAATGTAGCGTCGATCGAGCGAGTGGGGGAGTTAAAAGTCAAAAGTCAAAAGTCAAAAGTCAAAAGTCAAAATTAGGAATTTCTTCCCTCTTTCCTCTTTCCTCTTCCCCGACGCCCTAACCCCTAACCCCGACACCCTAGCCCTTCACCAAAACACCAGCTTCCCGTTGGATAGGCAGAACGTTCAAAAGATCCATTTGAACGCAGTATTTTAAATCTTCGTGGCAGTCCAAGCGCAGCAAACGTTTACCGTGACTGGCGTGGTGCATCAGTTCGAGCAATCTATCTTGCCACTGGAGGTAAAGTGCGATCGCACCAATTACTTCATCATTGCCAGCGATATCATCTAATTTGGCATTTTGTGCCGTCACCAAGCTGTGAGCGATCGCACCGGCACAAGCGGTATCCTCCAGGGAAAAACTGCCTTCCCAACCGCTACCGACAATCCAGACTGTTTCTGGCTGCTGAGCCAAGATATAATCTACTACAGCCTTGCGATTGACAAATGCCGCCGCCAAAACCGAAGCAGCATCTTGGATTCTCTGTAGAGAACGAGTGCCGTTAGTGGTGCTGATGAACAATCGCCGTCCTTGCACCTGCTCTGGCGTACAATCTAGGGGAGAATTGCCCATATCGCAGCCGGGTACTTTCGCCCCGCCGCGTTCGCCTGCGCGAATCCGCTTCTCGGCAGGCCAAATTTCGCTCTCCCTCATTAATTTTTCCAGATCGCTGAAGACTTGAACCGCCTCGGCACCTGCTGCCAAAGCTGTAGCCATCGTTGTTGTAGCTCTCAATACGTCTATAGCGATCGCGCAATTGGGAACGCTATCGGTTGGAGTCAGTTCGGGGGTGTGGTAAACGAATAATTTCACAAGCTAGCTGCCAATAGAGTAACAATTTATTTGTTGTTCTTATCAATTAGTCAACAGCAAAAGTGTTACCTAGCTCAAGCTAAAAGCAATTTTACCTAGCCCGCTTGCCTGGGGATACCTTTTCATCAGCTTTCTGTCAAACTTGCTAGGGGAGTGGGGGCGTGGGGAAGTCAAAAGTCAAAAGTCAAAAGTCAAAAGTCAAAATTCCTCCCTCTCCCTCCTCCCTCCTCCCTCCTCCCTCTTCCCTCTTCCCTCTTCCTTCTTCCCTAGCCCCGACGCCCTAGCCCCTAGCCCCGACGCCCTTTTTTGACTTTTGGCTTTTCTTAGGGTAGCAAGGCATTTTGCCCCAATCCTTCGGAGGCAAGTTTATCCAGTCCAGCCGACTGTAACAAATTAGTCCAGGCACCTGATAGACTTGCATCATTAGGAGAACTACGACGCAGTTCTGCAAGAGCATTGAGAGCGTCGTACCAAATACCGGCCTTAGTATAGAGAGCTACCTTGTCGCGTAGTGTCGCTTGGCCCAACTTTTGCGCGAGGTCGGGGTTGGCTTGTACGCGCTGTATCCATCCATTGACAGCCAGTACGCCGGATCTATCTGACGAATCTTCAGCTCTTGAGTTACAACTGAGCGCAAAACTCCAAAAATAATCTTTCTTGGACTCTAAGAATCCTGAATTCGCAAAACTGGGCAGGGTGACGCTTACAATTCCAGTATCTCCAGTAATGCGGAAAGTAGTTTGATAAATGTTCTGGTCGTTCTTATCCTGTAAGGAAAAATCCGCTCTTTGCGCCGCCGTTGGAGGCACGTAAAAGAAGAAAGTTGGAGATTTCTCTATGGTTGCCCCAAAAGCAACCGTTTTTATGTCCGAATTACCCGCTTTACGTTGTATCACAGGTACTAAAGCAGTCAGGGTCTTGTTAGGATCTCGTGAGAACGCGCACGGCCCTCGCGTTCCTCCGCCCTCGCGCCGACCGGGTTTGCCGATACTGGGATCTGGTTCGTAGTTTCCCCAAGTATTCGGTAGCCCTTGGCTGCTGGTAGGCGGTTGTGACTGTGCCGTAACCGTTGTAGGGAAGTGAGTGACAATCCCGAAACCCAACAGCAGGACGATACAAAAGGTAATTAACTTTAAGAAGGACTTCATTGCAGTCATGGCACAACAGCAGCGCTGAGCAAAGGTGTATTGGTAAAAGACGATTCAATTCGAGTCTGGGTTTCTACCGATAATGGTATTGGTAACCAAACGAGGAGAGCAGCAGAATGGGAACGACCAGTTCTAGCGATAACACTAAGCGAAGCTCGACGATATTTGCAACGAACAGTGTTGGAGTCATAGCATTTCTTCCCTTTTGGGGAAATCAATAAGCAGATAAAATGGCTTAATTTTAGGTGATGTTACCGCTCTTGCAGTTGCAAAATGGCAAACCTGTATAGGCTCTTTACATAACCCCCACTTAGCTCGCGAGCGCTCTTTTTTTCGCATTACTATATATTTTCACCTGATTTGGCTATGATTACAGAAATGCTTGCTCCTCCACCAAGATCGAATTCCCAGACAAACTTGCTGCAACCCATAGGGGCTTACGCTCTCCACGGTCTTGCTGTTGCGGGCGATCGGCTGATTGCCCTAGACTCGGCCAGGGGATATTTGCTCTCGATCGATCTCAACAGCGAGAATACTTCTATCTTAAACCCCGATCGCGTCCTCCAATTTGAAGGTGCCACAGGTTTGGCAATCTGGGAAGACACGATTTGGTTCACAAAAGAAGACACCGTTTACTTTTGTACTCGGACGGATTTCACGCCGCAGCATTTTGTGACTTTGCCCTATACAGCGAATGGGGTTGCGGTTTGGGAATCTACCGTTTACGTTACCTGCCAGAAAGCCGGTTACATTTTTATTTATAACCGCGCCACAGCTAGGCTGATTACCCAATTCTACTCACCTGGGATTGGGGTTGAATATATCGCGGTGCGGGGTGAGGAACTCTGGGTTTCCGACGATATCGAACAAACGGTATATTGTCTGGAGCGGGCTACTGGTCAAATACTGTATAGCGTTCTGACGCCGTTTGAGAATCCCACTGGTTTGGCTTTCCAGACAAACCCCCAAACTGGTAAGGATAGCTTGTATGTAGCCTATGCTGGGGAGGAGGCTTACATCAGAGACGATCCGAATGCCAATCCGCCACATCAATTAGAATATCGCGATCGCACTTTTATTCATCCCCTCCAATTTTACTACAACCAGGAAGGAAACTACGCCCTATCTAACGGTTTTCTGATTGAAATGTCCTACGTGGAGGAACTTTTACCCCTAGAAGCGGTGCATTTACAAAACGTGGAATGGCGCATCGCTTTACCATCGGAGACGCCCAGACAAAAAGTTCGTCAAATTTCTGGCGTCGGTCTTCCCTTTACAGAAGAAATTGTAGACGGACAGCGGATAGCAGTGTTTAAGTTTGACAACCTCAAACCGGACGAACGCCATTTGTTTGGTTGGAAGGCACTTGTGGAAGTTTACGGTATCAAGTATTCCCTCACACCGCGAGACTTGGAAAAGGTTCCCGACCTTTCGCCAGAATTTCAGCAGCGCTATTTAGTGGATGATGACGAGTTGGCGATGGATACCGATATTATCCGCAATGCTGCAATTGAAGCGATCGGCACCGAAACAAATTTGTTGCGGAAAGCTTATCGGATTCGTAACTACGTTTACGACAAACTTTCCTACGGCATCAAACCCCATATCGACCCACCAGACGTTGCCCTCGAACGCGGTGTCGGTTCCTGCGGCGAATATGTTGGTATTTTACTCGCTCTCTTCCGTTTAAACGGTATTGCTTGCCGCACGATTGGGCGCTACAAGTGTCCTCAACAGGCAGATAAACTGGGCGTACCCCTGTATCCAGATTACAATCACGTTTGGTTGGAGTTCTACGTACCCGGTTTCGGCTGGTTGCCGATGGAATCCAATCCGGACGACGTGATCGATCGCGGGCCATACCCATCCCGGTTCTTCATGGGATTAGCTTGGTATCACGTTGAAATTGGTAAAGGAATTTCTTTTGAAAAGCTGAAAACTGATACTACTCAAGAAAGTGGAGAAGAAATTTCCATTGGCGAGTTAGCTATCAATCACATCCGCTTTACCATTCTGGAAGAATTGGAGGTTGGGGATTAGGGACTAGGGGCTAGGGCGTCGGGGTTAGGGGTTAGGGCGTCGGGAGGAGGGAAAGTCAAAAGTCAAAAGTCAAAAGTCAAAAGTCAAAAGTCAAAATTAAGAATTTCTTCCTGCCCCCCTGCTCCCCCGCTCCTCCTAAAAAACCTATTCGAGCTAATCTGAAAACTGAATGATTTTTTGAGAAGGCGTTGACACAAAGGCGAATGGAAATTATCCCAGCGATCGATTTATTAGAAGGGCGATGTGTGCGGTTATATCAAGGAGATTACTCGCAATCGCAGGTATTTGACGAAAATCCAAGTTTGGTGGCGAAACAGTGGGTAGACCAAGGCGCAACGCGGCTGCACGTAGTCGATCTCGATGGCGCTAAAACTGGCGAACCGACGAACCTGAATGCGATCGCATCTATTGTGCGATCGGTGTCGGTGCCGATACAAGTGGGAGGCGGTTTGCGCGATCGCACCAGAGTCGCCCAAATGCTGGATATGGGCGTGCAGCGAGCAATTCTGGGCACTGTGGCGGTGGAAAATCCCCAACTGGTAGGCGACCTGTGTCGGGAATTTCCCGGACAAATTGTGGTAGGAATTGATGCCCGTAATGGCAAGGTAGCAACTCGCGGTTGGTTAGAAACCTCTGAAGTTGCGGCAGTACAACTAGCGCAGCAGATGGCCGAGTTAGGATGTGCAGCAATAATTTATACCGATATCCATCGCGACGGTACGCTGCAAGGGCCGAACTTAGAAGCATTGCGAGAATTGGTAACTAGCATTTCCATCCCCGTCATTGCTTCTGGCGGCGTGAGTTCCCTCACGGATCTTTTGAGTTTGCTGGCCCTCGAACCCTTGGGAGTAAAAGGTGCGATCGTCGGTCGCGCCCTGTATACTGGTGACGTTTCTCTCCAAGAAGCAATCCAAGCAGTAGGTTCGGGACGTTTGCAGGATGTCCCGCCGGATTGTGGTTTTTCCGCTTTTGCTTAATAAGGGAGAGGGAAGAGGGGGAGAGTGGGGGAGCGGGGGAATTAATCTTTTGACTTTTGACTTTTGACTTTTGACTTTTGACTTTCCCTCTCCCTTCGCGAACACCCGAAAACAATTCATCAATCAACCCTACAAACTTGACAAAGACCCCAAAGAGGAAACAGTTGCTCAAAACCTATCGTTTACGGTAAATATTTTTAACAAATGATTGAAATTCTTGGACTTTTATCTGTATAATTTTGTCCCTATTCAAAATAATAACACTTTAGTTGTCGCTTTTCTAAAATTGCTTAATTCCAAACTTTTTATTTGCCATAACAAATTGAGTGTCATTTTTTAGATAAGTGAGTATAATACTCTTAACTAATTAGTACCTTTGTACTAAAGCTGAATTCCTAGAGTACTCGATCGCTTGGCTTAAAGTCAGTAGCGCTTGTTTGGGTGACGTAAGTATCCTTAAAAAACTGTATGCAAAGAGAGCAAAGCTTATAGATCCCACTAATGGAAACATACTAACGCTAGGGTGAGCCAGTCCTTGTTACAGTTTCTGACTCGGAAACTGGATAATACGCCGAGTAGTAGCTAAATAAAATCTCTGGTTCACCCTGATTAAATAAAGTACATTCCTTTTGATAAATTGCCAGATTTACTTCTTCATTATCTGTGTTATTGCTGCAATTCTGGTTACTTCTATCTAGCTCTCGTAGTACATACTGAATAGCATCAATGACAATCAAGTTATGGCACTTATTATCCGAACAGTCTCCATTCAAGCACTGAATATAGTTTTGGAAATGTTCTGTTTGCAAAACCTCTAGGTAATCACGAACAGTGTATTTGAACGCTCGACCAATCATTAATATATAATTTTTCAAAAGGTATGGGTCTTTTTCTGTTTCAATTAATTGTCGGCAAACTGTAAAATCTGCTGTTTCCCACCGCTCGGCAAATAACAGTGCTTCAGAAGCTTTGAGCTTTTCATGGGGTTGAGTACTATCACTTTGAAGCATTGCCCACATATGCTCGATACCCTCTATCGGTGGTTGAGGACGGACTTCTGCCAACGCACGAATAGCTAATGCTTTAACATAAGGATTGTCGCTGTCCTTGGAAATGCGGAGTAATAATTCAGGGCCGCGCTCACAATTAGCAAGCCCCCGGCATAAAATATTAACTGGAACTTGCCAAGGACGCTGAATAATCTCAGTAGCTAGCAAATCTGCCACTTCATCTAACCCCAGTGTACAAAGGCGACCTACTGAGAACTTTAGTCTACGTCTGGCCTCAGCTTCTTGTCTTTTAGTCTCTTCTCCATTACTTTCCTTTGACAGGATTTCTAGACTGGTTAAACATAAATTGATGAAATCAGCTCGTAATTGCTCGACTTGTTTAATCCAGTTGGCATTTTTATCGCGAAACTCCCTTAGCCATTCTTGTTCATGCTCTTGGAAGTCCGGAAAGGTAAGCAAATATGATTTCTTCCACCAAAAAAATACTTGCTTTAACCAACTATCATGCTCAGATTTCTCTAACTTTCGTCGAAGCCAAGGCTCTGATACATAAACCCGAATTAATCTCAGTAGTTTGTTGTATTTGTAAACAAAATCAACTGGTTCCGATTTATATAAGACACGATAATCCTTGCCAATGGTGTAAATATATTTAACAACACGATCGAATTCATTACTAAGTTTTTCTATTTCTTTATCTAGGGTTGTCTCGCTGACATACTCACTCCCCTCTTGGGGAAAAGTTTTCTCATCTGATAGCTCTAGAGATATTGAATTAAGTTTATTTTTAAGTTCTGATTTAACTATCTCTACTTTGCAAATATCTGAATCAACAGCAAATACCATATCATCAGCATAACGAGCAAATTTAATTCCTCGTAGTTCTTCCAAAAACAAGGAATCAAGTTCCGCTAGATAAATATCAGCCCAAAAACCTGAAGCTATATGACCTTGAGGAATACCATAATGTGATTCGTGACTTGGCCCGCAATCGCGCAATAAAAGTTTTTCAAGTAGCTTCTCTGTTCTCTCCTTAATTCCCAGAATACGTTTTGCTACATCTAATAATTTCTTTTGAGAAATCTTCTGATAAAACTTTTTGATATCTGCACGCAATACATTATTGCTATACTTAGCAATTTTGTGGGCTTCTTTTATAAATTTTTTCCATGCTCCTAGCCAATTGTCATATAAAAATTCATCCTTTTTATCGTTTAGGTAGTAACTATAACTTGCTTTAAGCTTTTGTTTTTTAATACCTCGACGCTGGATTAAAGCAGTCGCTAATATCTGTTCCTCCAACCTTGTGACTGTTTTTGGCCGTGGAGCGCCTGGTTTCTTCGGAGCATCAAAGAATAAAGTATGTTCTACGTTTAAAGTTTTCCACTCCTGGGCTAGGATCTGTTTATGTAATCTAGCAAGTTTAGCTTCTACCTCATAGTCAAACAGAAAAATTTCAGTCTCGTCAGCTAAAACTTCGTGAAGTGCATATCTACGAGAACGCGCCCAAGCTTGGGTAAGATTACTTAGTTGCAGGATATCTTGCCATTGCTTGTCATTCGTATAAGACTCATGAAGAAAGTGTGAATAGTTAAAGTAATATTCAGTTGGACATTTAGAGCCGGCGCTAAAATAGCAATCTAGAGGGTTTATAAATTCTAATTTTTCTTTTCTTAGACCTGCGCTTTTGCTTTTATGAGGCGATATCTGTTGTCCTATTACCTTACTCATTTGATTTAATTTTTGCTCATAACCATTTGTACAAATACTCAATAGACTTACTCGGTCAAGTTGCCACTGTTCAATTATCGACTTAATTGCTCTGGCTTCTGCTATTGCAAATTCCGGGGAAGATACTGGCTCTCCTCTTAATGCTTGATTTACCTTCTCTAGCCAAGGTGTCTCACCAGCATTAAAAGACTCGAATAGCGGACGTATTACATTTGACATTCCTAGCAACACACTATATGAATTTATAGGGTGAAATCTAGTCGTGAGTTTTTCAACACCTTGGGGAAAAGGCTCAATCAAAGTCTCATATCGAACATTGATTAATAAGGGAGAAAGCTTATGAGCGTATTCCTCTACCATTTTCATGTAGAGAGATATCATATTTTCGCTTGGATCGAAACCAATCAAAAAAACTCGAATTGGTGAAAGCGTTTTATTATTATCAAGTAAAAATTTATGATAACTTTCAAGTAAGCTTAACAAAGCTACACTTGCAGCTCCTGCGCCGCAGCCAATATCTACTAAAGTGACAGATGGATATGCTAAAATATTTGTCCGGCCTATTTGTGTAAGAAGATCTAATTCTGTCCTTATTAGAGTATGTAAAAACTTAAAAAAGTGAGTATGAAAAAACGTGTATAGTTGTCCCTTAGCACCTTTAGGAGAATCATCATAAATGAGATTTTTATATTGCGACTTGCAATATTGTTGAAAATCAGGGAATTGGTTTTTGGCTTCTTGAATTACTCTTGAATATATTTCTTGAACCGTTTTAGGTAATTCGAGCAATGGTTGATTGTGTAAATTGACTAAAAAATCATATAACATAACTAATTTATGGTAAATTAATTGCCTGAATAAAGCGTAGTGTTGTGTCTACTTATAACCAAATAATTTTCCGTATAGCAATTTATGACTTACATCTATTGGCAAACAGAAAAATTGCGTTAGGTTATGATTGAACTGAATTAATTTGTTAACGACGACAAATAATTTGTTAATCGACATTTCTGTATGGAGCTAAGCGGACTCGAACCGCTGACATCTTCAATGCCATTGAAGCACTCTACCAACTGAGCTATAGCCCCTTTCGATGCTTTTCTATATTGCCTTATTTCTCCCCATGTTGTCAAGTACCTTTGCCGCAAATTTCGTTAATAAAGCGGATAAGTGTGCTGACTCATCTGGGCTAGGTAGCCCATGCAGCCTCCGATGAGGAAATATACTACCAACATGGCGGCTGCGGACATGGCGACCAGAGTACCGGCGAGCATTAAGGAAAACTCTTGGCGATCGAATGCCTGTTGCATCAGGTGCAGCGACCAAGCCACTAGGGCCACATCAAACATTAGAATAGCAATCAACATATATTTACGAAATGTAACAGTTTTATCTATTCTAATATATGCCACGGCTGACTTGATGGGATGTGGCAAGGGCTGAATCTATCTCAGTGTATAGTTCTTAGATGCTACAGCAACCGGGTTGGCACGTGATGGGATGTTAAGTAAGTTTTAATTTCTGCTACGGAAAGTTGCCCGTAATGCAACAGAGATGCTAGAAGCGCGGCTTCGGCTTTACCCTCGGTGAGGGCGTCGTAAATGTGTCCGCAGTTACCGGCTCCCCCGGAGGCAATTACGGGGATTTGCACGTTTTCGGCAATGGTGCGGGTCAATTCCAAATCGTAGCCAGCTTGGGTGCCGTCGGCGTCCATGCTTGTGACGAGAAGCTCTCCAGCGCCGCGTTGCTCGGCTTCTTTAGCCCAGGCGATCGCATCTTTGCCAGTATTTTCTCGCCCGCCGCGCACGTAGACATCCCAACCTGGGTTATTTGGGTCTTGTCGCCTTCTGGCATCAATTGCTACCACGATACACTGATTGCCGAAGCGATCGCTTGCCCGATCGATAAAATCCGGATCGCGTACCGCCGCTGAATTGATGCTGACTTTATCCGCTCCGGCTCTTAACAATTGTTTAATCATTTCTAAGGACTGAATGCCGCCCCCAACTGTCAGAGGAATGAAAACTTGCTCTGCGGTGCGGTACACCACATCGATGATAATTTCCCGGTCTTCGTGAGTTGCCGTAATATCCAGAAATACCAACTCATCCGCACCGGCGTCGTTATAAACCTGTGCCAGTTCCACCGGATCGCCAGCATCCTTGAGATTGACAAAATTAATGCCTTTGACAACTCGCCCCGCTTTTACATCCAAGCAAGGTAAGATTCGTTTAGCTAGCATGGCAGTGTCTTGCGCTCCCCAAGTGACGATAATTAGAGACTATCGGAAAATTAATCTTTATTGATATAGATATCTAGTTATGGCGATAATTTCCTCGAAACAGCAGCCTTTAGAACCAGACCCCAAACCGCAGCAGCGTCAGGAGTCAAAGGGCGATCGCAAAACTCCAAAAGTGTCGCCAAAATCGGATTTACTTCAACCAACAGCCGCAAGCGATGAAACCGAGAAGCTGGAAGAGGGACTCAGACCCCAGCGATTTGCCGATTATATCGGTCAAAAAGACCTGAAAACAGTCTTGGAAATTGCCATCAAAGCAGCTAAAGGTAGAGGCGAGACGATGGATCACCTGCTGTTGTACGGCCCGCCCGGTTTGGGTAAAACGACAATGGCACTGATCCTGGCGGCGGAAATGGGCACCACCTGCAAAATCACAGCTGCGCCGTCTCTAGAACGTCCGCGAGATATTGTCGGCTTGCTGGTGAGTCTCAAACCGGGTGAAATTTTGTTTATTGACGAAATCCATCGCCTGACGCGCATGGCAGAGGAACTTCTCTACCCTGCGATGGAAGATTTTCGAGTCGAAATCGCGATAGGTAAAGGTCAGAGCGCGAGGACTCGCAGTTTGCCGCTGTCGCCGTTCACTTTGGTGGGGGCAACAACTCGCGTGGGGTCGCTGACTTCGCCGTTGCGCGATCGCTTTGGTTTAATTCATCGGCTGCACTTTTACGAGCCAGAAGAATTAACAGAGATTGTACTGCGAAGTGCCGATCTTCTCAAAACTCCGATCGATCGCGGGGGAGCAGAGGAAATTGCCGGTCGAAGTCGCGGTACGCCGCGCATTGCCAACCGCTTGCTCAAACGGGTGCGCGATTACACCCAAGTGAAAAACCTGGGGAAGATCGATCGAAAAATTGCCGACGAAGCATTAGAAGTGTTCAATGTCGATCCTCGCGGTTTGGATTGGACAGACCGCAAAGTGCTGAGTGTAATGATAGACAATTTCAAAGGGGGGCCAGTGGGAATCGAAACTATTGCCTCGGCAACTGGTGAAGATGTGCAAACAATTGAGGAAGTTTACGAGCCCTACTTGATGCAGATAGGATTTATGCTGCGGACGCCTCGCGGTCGTATGGTTACCCCAGCGGCTTGGCAACATATGGGATACAAGTAGTTGAGATAAATTATATAAAGAAGAGGCTAAACTTATGAAAGAATTACTGACGGCTTTGGGTGGGATTTTGCTTGTTTTTATACTTTTAGTACTGGCTTTGGTAGTTGCGATCGTCGTTCTTTTGAAGGTTTTTCTGCCCAAAGCAGCTAAGATGATGTCACAAGGAGCAGAAATATGGCTGGATGCACAAAATTACGTTGATTCTGCTGTCTCGGAAATTATCAAAGACTGGAATTATTTAGAACTATTGAAAAGAGCTACACCACAATTTCTTGAATCTGTGCAGCCTGAAGAATTAGAACGGGTTTTCTATTATTTTTTCCAACAGATCGGTAAACTGGAGTCCTACACGGGAGCTATTTGTAATGGAGTTTCTGGGCTGAACAAACAAGAATTTGGCCAATTAATTGTCGGTGATTATGTTGCACAGGCAAAATTTACCAAAAAATCAGCTAAAATAAAGGGCCAGATTATTAAGCAAGATAATCAATGGTTTATTAATACATTCACTATTAGTAATGAAGGGATTACACTGGTGTTAGGACTGGCAACAACTCCTGAAGCATTAAAGGAGGCATACGATAAAAAAATAAAGCTTGAAGGATTGCTTAAATATGACGATTACAAATAATATGTTGACAGTTAAAAAAGGCGATTTACAAAAAAATGACTATATATGGTGTAATGTAAGTAAAGGCTGACTGCTGACAACAGTCCCTACATACCAGCCCAAAACACAACATTAGCTTTTGCGATCGTTCTATGATTCGTTGCATTCTAACTTTACTGACTGTACTGCTTGTTGCTATTTCAATTGGGTTTGTTAATATCTCGCCAGTGATGGCACAAACCGAAGCGCCAGCTAGTATTACTGAAACGGAAACGCCATCAAGCGTCAGCGAAACGCCATCGAGTATTACGGAAACGGAAACGCCATCGAGTATTAGCGAAAAGGAGTTAGAGGAAAAGGTAAACGAACTGGGAAAAAAAGCGTTTAGCGCTACAGAAAATGGTGACTTTGCGACGGCTGAAACTTATTGGACTCAGCTGATCGAATTATTACCGGATAACCCAGCGCTGTGGAGTAACCGGGGTAATTCTAAGGCTAGTCAAAATAAATTAGAAGAAGCGATCGCAGATTATAACAAAGCGATGGAACTGGCACCCAACGCTCCCGATCCTTATTTGAATCGGGGTTCAGTTCTAGAAGCGCAAGGAAAATTTGATGAAGCTCTCGCCGATTACAATCATCTCCTGGAACTGAGTCCCAACGATGCGATGGGATACAACAACCGGGCGAATGCGAAAGCGGGTTTGGGAGAATGGAAAGAAGCGATCGCAGATTACGAAAAAGCCTTTGAATTAGAACCCAACTTTGCCTTTGCTCGTGCCAACTACGCCCTCGCGCTCTATCAAACAGGTCAAATAGAAGTAGCGATTCGGACGATGAGAAATATCATTCGCAAATATCCTCAATTCCCTGATATGCGGGCAGCTTTGACAGCAGCTCTTTGGGTAAACGGACAACACGGCGAAGCAGAAAGTAACTGGGTAGCAGCTGTTGGACTCGACCCGCGTTATAAAGATATCAACTGGGTCAAAAATATCCGCCGCTGGCCTCCTACGGTGGTGAGTGCTTTGGAAAAGTTCATTAACCTTGAATAGTTGCGATCGCAAATAATTTAATTAATTTTGTCGTGCCGAATTAATCTTTCGGTTGAATGGGAATCTCAACGATAAACTCCGTTCCCTTTCCTGGTGCAGAAACACAAGTCAATTTCCCACCGTGTTTTTGTACCACAATTTCATAACAAACGGTTAATCCCAAGCCGGTGCCACTACCCACCGGCTTTGTCGTAAAAAAGGGGTCAAAAATTCTTTTTTGGACATCTTCGCTCATACCGGGCCCATTGTCTGCAATCCGAATTAGCACTCGATCGCTATCTTTAACTTCTGTGCGAATACGAACTTGGGGATTTTCGATTTGGCGCGAAGTGGGCGTCTTGGCGGTTCCCGTCACGATGTCCACCTTCGCAAGAGAAGATTTTAGATTTAGGGTTAAAAAATCCTCCACTGCCCCTCTATCTTTCTCCCCTGGTTGTAAAACGGGGAGACGTTCGAGTTGGGATTTATTCTTTCCTTCTGACAAAGTATCGATCGCGAAGCGTGACTCTAAAGCATCAATCGCATTACTCAAAATATTCATAAATACCTGATTGAGATTGGAAGCAAAACAGCTAATCTTAGGTAGCCGATCGTACTCTTTAATTACTTCAATATTAAACTTTGCCTGCGAAAGTCGATGCTGCAAAATTACCAGAGTACTATCAATACCAGAGTGAATATCTACCAGCTTCATATCCGACTCATCGTGGCGCGAGAAATTTCGCAATGACAGTACAATATTCCGAATGCGTTCTGCACCGACTTTCATCGAATCCAGGATTTTTTGCAAATCTTCTACCAAAAATTCCAGTTCTATATCCTCATTTGTCTTTTGAACTAAAGGTGTAGGATGCGGATATTCTTGCCGATAAACATCAATCAGATTGAGCAGATCGCGCACATAGTTGCTGGCGTAATCAACATTCCCGTAAATGAAATTGATCGGGTTGTTAATTTCGTGAGCCACACCCGCCACCATCTGTCCCAAACTAGACATCTTTTCATTTTGAATAAGTTGAGATTGAGTGCGTTTAAGCTCGTGCAGCATTTGTTCGAGATGGATATTTTTTTCGTTTAATTGCTGGGTTCTTTCAGCCACTTTTTGCTCTACCGAAGCATAGAGGCGAGCATTTTCTAGAGAGATAGCCGCCTGGGAAGAAAGCAACCTTAAAACTTTTAGCCTATCGGGAGTAAACGCCCCAAATGTTAAATTATTTTCTAAGTAAAGGATGCCGATAAGTTTTCCTTGGTTAAGGATAGGAGTGCATAATACTGATTTTAATTGCTGCTCTGCAATATAGCGATCGGCAGTAAATTTTTCCTCTGTGGCAGCATTACTTAATACTACATCAGAGCGAGTTCTTTCCACATAATTAATTACTGTCAGAGGCAAATTTTGGCTGGATTCGATTGGAGTAGATTGTTGTACGATTACTTCTTCTTCATCCACTGAAAATGATGCTTCTATCAGCAGTTTTCCATCCCTTATCAAAATAAGAAATCCTTTTTGCGCTCCGGCATTTTCAATCAATATTTTCATCAAAGAAGCCAATAATTTTGCCAGCACAATTTCGCCGGAAATAGCTTGCGATGCTTTCATTACTGTATCTAAATCTAGCAGGGTAGCATCGCTGCCACTAGAGGTATATGTGACAGAGTTTAAGACTGCTGTCATCTGCAAGCCCTTTTGTATTGTGGCAATCAAATGGGGATATTTTTCTTCTAAATCTTGGACTTTGCGGTTGGCTCCCCAATGCTGGTAGCCATAGTAAGCTTCTGTCATATGGGTTTTGGCATACTTTTCTTTTCCTTGGCTTAACCAGAATTTAGCTGCTAGTTCATTGGCTAATGCTTCATTTTGAATAAAACCATTTTCATGGGCTGACTGAATAGCTCGATCGTACAAATCTATTGCCTCTAAATATTTACCATAAATGCGGGCTATTTCCGCTTCTACTAAAAAATACATATTTAGGAAGTTCTCAGGACATCTGTCTGCCCAAGTTTTCATCCGTTTTTGATTTTCCGATAATTGCTCATCATATTGTTTTTGTTCGGATTCGGTAGCTTCTGGGTATAGCGCTACCAGGGTGAGAGATAGGTAAAAATTACGTGCCGCGACTGATATATGGGTAAAAATAAAATAAATAGTTTTTTCTGATAATAAAGAGTACTTTAGTGCCTCTGAATACTGGCCATACAGATATAAAATTTGTAATTTTAAAATATAATATAAGCAAATCGCACCCATGCTGTTATTGGTATGGCAATTGTCTACATACGGCTTTTCACTAATACGACCCGAGGCAAAAACAAATTTTTCGCCAGCCAACCCAATTAAGTTGAATATCGATATTTCTAATCCCAGAATTAGATCGCTTGATAAATAATTATTAGTTTTTTGTAAAAAAACTAAATGATTAGCAGCTTCGGGAACGATTTGTTTCAAATTTTTGCCTTGATAGAACATATGAAATGTTTTAGATGCCAGTATGTAGCCGGCAAATTGTAAATCTCCGCATTCTAAGCCGGCTTGATATCCCTCATGACAAATAACCTGGGCTTCCTTCGTATGGTTAAACCAATGATTAAAACACTCGGAAAGCATGAAACAAGCTTTACATTTATAAGCTAGGCTGTTAAACTTTTGGCTCAGCTTTAAAGCTAGCAAAGCGAAATCATACCCTGATTCATAATCTCCCAAAAAGCAAGATAGGATCAGACCGTAAGATGAATAGCCGAAAGAAGATTCTGGCTGATTACCATATTTGAGAGAAATATTAACGATTTTTAAAGCAACTAAAGGGTAAATATCTCGATCGGATACACTTGTTGGCGCTATCAGTGTTGACAGAACTTTTAAAGCTAGTATTTTTTCTGGTATTTCCATTATATTTGCGTCAAGCAACGAGGCGATTTTTCGGTCTTGCAAATTTAATTTTGCTTCATTAATTTCTGTAAATAGCGCTGCTTGAAAATCTGAATTCGCCAATTCAATTCCCAACAAAAGAAGAGCCTTTCTCCCAGCTTGTATAGCCTCTTGATACTGGCCGTTTAGTGTGTGTTGCACAATCAATAAATTATATATTTCTGCTTTCTCAATTGCGGATCTCGCTTTAGACAGAATCAAATTAATTAAGCTGGTTGAATAAGCAAAGCTACCAGTTAAATACTCTACCTCTGCTCTTTCTGTGTGCAAATCTAAAGTTAATTTATATTGGCTTTTCCAACTATTGTCAGTCAAAGCTTCCATACCTGCTTTTAGATAGCCTATAGCAGAAATATAAGCCGTAGCTTGTTTGGCTTTTTTGCCAGCTTCTAGATTCAATTTGGCCAAGGCGATTTTTTCTGGTTTTGCAGTTATCAATTCCCGCCCAGCATTGAGATGGTCTATTAACTCAAAAATTCTTTCCGAGCGTTCTTTTGATGTGACCTTTGCCAGCAAGAGCCTGCCAATTCTAAGATGAGTTGCTTTTTTTTGTTTCTCATTAATTAGGATATAAGCAGCTTGTTGCACGCGATCGTGCAAAAATTTATAATTTAAAATAACCAAATGAGAATCGATCGCTTTCTCTTCCGTTGTAGCTTGTAACTCGGAAGTCGCAACAATTAATTCTTCCTGAATAGCTGGTAAAAGTTCTGTAAAAGTTTCCGCCTCAGATTTTTCATAAATGATCGAAAGCGTTTTTAAATCGAATTCATTCCCCACACAAGCTGCTAAGCGTAAAACTTGCTGCGTTGACTCTGGGAGTTTCTTTAATTTTGCTGTCATCAACTCCACTACGTTGTCAGTGATGCCCATCGCCTCAATTTGAGCTATATCCCATTGCCAAATTTTGCGATCTAAGTCAAATACAAGTAGCTTTTCTTCATATAAAGTATTGAGAAATTGATTGATAAAGAAGGGATTTCCTTCTGTTTTACGCAGTACGAGTTCGGCAAATTGTGCGATCGATTTCCGCTCCGCGTGCAAAGTGTCAGCAATTAACTCAGTAATATGGATAATGTTCAAGGGAAATAAACTAATTTCGTTGATAATCACTCCCTCTTTCCCAGGCTCAGACTGGGAACGCAGACGATCGAGAGTTATCATTAACGGATGGGTGGGATCGACTTCGTTATCTCGATACGCGCCGATCAGAAACAGAGAATGAGTATAGGTATCCGTCACGATCGACTCTATCAATTTGAGCGTAGCGGAGTCAGCCCACTGTAAATCATCTAGAAAGATAACGAAGGGGTGTTGCAGTTGACTGAATACCCGGATGAAGTTTTGGAAGACTAAATTAAAGCGGTTTTGCGATTCGGATGGCCCAAGTTCGGCGACTGGTGGTTGAGGCCCAATAATTAATTCTATTTCGGGAATTACATCTACTATGACTTTACCTTGTTGCCCCAGAGCAGCGCTTAATTTTTTCCGCCATGAATCTAGCTGAGTTTCAGTTTCAGTTAACAGTTGCCCGACTAATTCTTGAAAGGCTTTAATTACGGCGCTGTAGGGAGTATTGCGCTGCAATTGGTCAAATTTTCCGCTGATGAAATAGCCTCGCTGCTGGGTAATAGGCTTATAAATTTCCTGTACGAGTGCGGATTTACCGATGCCGGAATAACCCGACACTAACATCATTTCTATTTCGCCTTGGCTGACGCGATCGAACGCGGCGAGTAAAGTTTCTATTTCTCGTTCTCTGCCATATAATTTCTGCGGGATTTGAAACTTATCGGAAATGTCTTCGGTGCCAAGGGGGAATTCGGCAAGATTACCTGTTTCTAATTGCCAAAGGCACTTTTCCAAATCTGCTTTGATTCCCCAGGCGCTTTGATAGCGATCTTCTGCATTCTTTGCCATCAATTTCATGACAATATCTGAAATAACCTGTGGAATTTCTTCACTTTTGATTTTTGAATTTTGACTTTTGACTTCATTTGGCTGTTTGGCGATGTGACAATGCACCAACTCCATGAGATCGATCGCCTCAAAAGGTAGCTTGTTTGTCAGCAGTTCGTAAAAAGTGGCTCCCAGCGAGTAAAAATCTGTCCGGTAATCTAGCGATCGGTTCATTCTGCCCGTCTGTTCGGGCGACATATAAGCCAAAGTTCCTTCTAAAAGATTGGGATTTTTTAATGTCAGTTGCTCGCGTGTTAAAACTGTGGAAATACCAAAATCTATAATTTTAACTTTCTGTGTTTCTGGGTTAAAAACAATATTCGATGGGTTAATATCTTTGTGGATGATATTCTGCTGGTGGATTTGCCCCAAAATATCAACTACCTGAATGGCTATTACGAAAAAATCTGATAGCGTGAACTCTCGATGACTCATCAATATTTTTAACGATTCGCCGCCAAAGTCCTCCAGTATCATCACCAGAGTGTTCTGATATTGTTGCAAATCATAAGCTTTGATAACACCCTCTAAGTCCAGGTTGCTGGTAATTTCATATTCTTGCTTATATCTCGTGAGTTCTTGCGGCGTCGGATAGTCTTGTTTGAGAACTTTGAGAATCACAGGTAAATTATCCCGACTTCGGCGTCCCCGATAGACAAGGGAATTGGTACTTTCATAAATTAAAGCGGAAATATCGTAACCGATCAGTTTTATCATACTTGTATTTTGGCAATATAAAGCTATTTATCTAACCTTCTTCTTGAATAATTAGCACGCAAAAGCTTAAGCGTGTGAAAAATATATAAAGTTACAACAAAAATTATTAGTAAATTCCAGGAAGTCGCGGATATATTTTCTATTTTGCACAAATTTAAAATAAGTATAAAAACAAACAAAAGACTATGTATTTCAGCTTGAAATACTTTTTTAGAGCTAAAGGTCAATGCTGCGTATGGCAGAGAAAAAGCATTGCCACACAAGCATTTATTTTAATTAATAACTCTAAATTATCAAGCAAATAGTAGTAGGGACAACCGCATGGTTATGTATAAAATAATACTATAGTGATGTCTGTAACAATTCGCGAATTCGAGCTGGAGTCAAC
Source organism: Aerosakkonema sp. BLCC-F183 (assembly GCF_041929145.1). Classification (NCBI taxonomy): domain Bacteria; kingdom Bacillati; phylum Cyanobacteriota; class Cyanophyceae; order Aerosakkonematales; family Aerosakkonemataceae; genus Aerosakkonema; species Aerosakkonema sp. BLCC-F183. Next base: position 110,664 of record NZ_JBHFNU010000066.1, read on the forward strand.
TCTTGCACGTTGTTAAAAATTACAATTGCACCAGCCTGCTTGAGATTGGCGGTATAGGCATCGAGACGATCGGGCGTATGCTGAAGATGGGGTGGCAAAATTCCGACACCAATCCAACGGCGAGTGGGTTGGACTAAACGCGCCTTCTCAGCAGTCAACATATCGGCAACCGTATCTCCCACATAGATAACAGGTGTTGCAGCATTTATTGATGACTGGTTCTCCAACTGATGCACAGCTGCCAACAAACCTGTAGGATCGGGTTTACCGGGTGCATCCTCCATCGCGATCAGTACCGGCGAGTTTAAACCGAGGCGTCCTGACAAAACATAAGCAGCTTCAGCACGCGGCGCACCGCTAAAAAAGCCCCAAGGAATGCCAGCTGCGGTCAAATTTTCCAGATAGCTTGGCTGTAGCAATAACGCTTCGTCACAGATATAACCTGTCCAATTTTGAGAATCTGGCCCCTGATACCGGGACTGGAAAAAGTCGATGAGGATTTGGTAGTCTAACGCAACTTGATGGCGTTGCTGGCCTTGTTCCTCAAAATATCGATACACTAACTCCTGGGAAGCCTCCCAGTCGTTATTCCAGATGCCTTCCGACTTGAGCTTGTCCATATCTGTTTGTGTTGGGCGATCAGCGCCACCAGTGAAATGCTCTACCGTATCGGCGATCGCTCTGCGATACGACCCCGCCACGTCGCGGACGACACCATCAATATCGAAAACTACGATCGCATCGGTTGAGTTTGATTGGCGGCTAGTTGCTTGGGTCAATGTTCTGTACCTGGTAATATTTTGGGAATGGACATCTCCTCGAAAAGAATCGAAAAGACAGGCAGGATGCCTATCCCACAAGAATTTTTGGAGATGTCTAATCTATTTGTCGATAGACTCAATCAGTACGCTATTATAGTAAGGTTGTACAGTAACTGAAAGTCTGAGTCGAACTCGGAGGTGTGATTGTCGAGGTTCATTTTAAAGGTTCTCTGGCTGGAGAAAGATGTAGCGATCGCTGTTGACCAAGTTGTAGGTAAAGGAACCAGCCCTTTAACAAAATACTTTTTCTGGCCCAGGAACGATGCTTGGGAAGAACTCAAAAGCGAGCTGGAAGCCAAACATTGGATCTCCGAGCACGAACGTGTCGATCTGCTCAACAAAGCTACAGAAGTGATTAACTACTGGCAGGAAGAAGGCAGACGCCGCCCGATGTCTGAAGCTCAGGGTAAATTCCCAGAAGTAGCTTTTACAGGTAGCGCTTAAAATTTGTCAACAAGTTGCCATATTTTGATGGTCTTGTCCTTGCTACAACTGGCAAGGATATTTCCATAAGGGCTAATCGCAAGTGCAGAAACGGAATCTGAATGCTGGGCGAGGGTGGCAATTTCTTCACCAGTGCTTACCCTCCATATTTTTACAGTTTTGTCCCAACTGCCGCTAAACAGCATTTCGCCATCAGGACTAAAGGTAAGTGCGACGACTGTCCAAGAATGACCCGCAAGCGTGCGAATTTCTCGTCCGGTCTTTACATCCCACAATTTGACGGTTTTATCGTCGCTACCGGTGGCGAGGAGATTACCTTGAGGGCTAAATGCGGCGGTAAAGACCGGCCAGGAATGACCTGCAAGGGTATAACGAAGTTGGGGGCAAAATTCGGAACGATCGAGAGAAGTTAAATCCCACAATCGCACAGTTCGATCGAAACTGGTACTGGCGAGTAGCACAGGCGTCTCGCCTGTGAGATTATATGTCCCCCCTGTGAGATTATATCGGCTAAAAGCAACGCCAGTCACCTGCAACTGATGCCCAACTAATGTGCAAATAGCTTGTTTGCTATTAATATCCCACAATTTAATTGTTTTATCCCAACTTGCGCTGGCTAGCAGAGGCGTCCCGCCTGTGAGATGGGATGGACTAAACGCGAGTGACTTAACAGCATGAGAATGTCCGGTGAGGGTGGCCATTTCCTTACCTGTGCTGACGTGCCACAATTTAATTGTGCGATCGTCGCTTCCCGTTGCTAAAATTGACCCGTCCGGACTAAAGGCAACGCATTTAACAAAGTGCGAATGTCCGGAGAAAGTAGAAATCAATTCCCCAGTCTCTAAATTCCACAATTTAACAGTTTTGTCATCGCCACCGCTGGCTATAATTTTAGCATCCGGGCTGATGGCAACTGCATTCACACAAGCAGATGAACCAGAATGTCCGGTGAGGGTGTGTATGCAGCGCCAACCAGAATTTTCGATTTGGAATTTGGGATTTGGGATTTTGAATTGGATACCGATTGTTTGCATAACTTCGTCAGCGGATTGAAAGCGAAGGTTAACGGCATTTTGGAGGAGTTTATCTAAAATGTAAGAGAGGCGATCGCTCACATTATCGGTCAAATATTGTCGCCAAACCCAACAATTATTCCCCACATCAAACAAATTAAACGGAGAAATCCCCGTCAGCAGGTAAATGCAAGTTACTCCCAAGCTGTAAAGGTCGCTGGCAAAAATCGCCTTTCCTTGCGCTTGTTCCGGTGCGGCATATTCCGCACTACCGCTACTCGTGCCGATCGTCACAGCTTCGGTAGCACTAAAATCAACCAATATAAAGCGATTATCCGAACTGCGACGAATGATATTTTGTGGTTTAATATCGCCGTGAATTACTTGCTGAGAATGGATAAACTGCAAGATTGGCAACAACTCATCTAAAAGTTGCCAAATTCGATCTTCCTTAAAAACACCCTCCGACTCGACGACCTCCGCCAAATTGCTGCCATCAATAAACTCTTGCACCAAGTAGAAATTTCCCTCAGATGCAAAGTAATCTAAAACTGCCGGAATTTGTGGATGTTTACCTAATTCTTTTAGTCGCTGCGCTGACCGATAAAATAATTCAGCAGCTTTTTTTAAAGCTGCTGGCGTTTGCTCTTGGGGTCGCAATTGTTCGATCGCACAAGCAGATGCAGGAGATTGAGCTTCATCCACAGCCAGGAAAGTTCTGCCAAATCTGCCTTGAGCGATTGGTTTAACCAAGCGGTAACGTTCTTTGAGCGGCAAATCTTGTGTCACAATATGAGATTTAAATAGTTTATCCTTTGGACGCTATCCGGCGCTTATTCTATTTTAAATTAACTGCTATGAAAAACAACTCATCGTTATAATTGTCCATACACTATTGCGAGCGCCAATGTTATACTAAGATGAAGCGTTTGCTTTGTTGAACTATGCAGCTTACCGAACAGCGATACTACTCCCCAGAAGAATACCTAGCACTGGAAGAAGTAGCTGACTATAAAAGCGAATACATTGACGGTCAAATTTTTCCTATGACAGGCGGATCTACCGATCGCAATCAAATTGCTGGCAATTTTTATGCCGAACTGAACTTTGCTTTCAAAAAGCTGGATTATCGAGTGTATATGGGTGACGTGCGCCTGTGGATAGCCAAGCGACGCATCTACACTTATCCTGATGTAATGATAGTAGCAGGAGAACCAGAATATTTTAATAACCGCATTGATACGATTGTAAATCCGAAAGCGGTTATTGAGGTTTTGTCAGAGTCAACTAAGGGATATGACAAAAGTGGTAAATTTGAGGCTTACCGCACTCTGCCTAGTTTTGAAGAGTATATCTTAATCGACCAAACCAAAGTTCATGTCGAACAATTTTATAAGACTGGGAAAAAGCGCTGGTCATTTGGCGAATATGATGCAGAAGACGAAGCGCTCGCACTCAATTCGGTAGAATTTCAAATTCCCTTAGATGATATATATAATAAAGTCAAATTTACCCAAGAAGAAGTTGATAAAGAAAGTCTTTAGGTTGCGTCATACCCAAAAATTTCGCAATAATCGCCTGACGGGGCGACAACTATAGCTCAAAGGTAGACTGGATAAGCATTTCGGCGCGATGACCTCGTTGATAATAAGGTAATTTATGAGGACTTAAAGACATTAATTTAGCAGTTTGTTCACTAAATAAATCTAGAGATTCC
>NZ_JBHFNU010000067.1:0-14375 GCF_041929145.1 Aerosakkonema sp. BLCC-F183
TTTAGCTTGAACTCGTAGACTATCATGGTTAATCGACCTAATCACCGAATTTATGATAGCATTGTTTCACAAAACGATTCGCTACGCTCAATTAATTAGCTGGTCGCAATTCATCTCCCGTTAAGCTGCGCTATAACGGGAATCTTATTGCTCCATCCAGATAAAATTGGCTGTGGGCGTCGGTGAGGGTACCGACGTCTCATGGGGAGAGTGGTTACTGTAAATGCCTATGATACCAGGGTCATGAGAGTAGGGCGATCGCTCACTCCAAAATCAATCCAAACTTTTGCCTTAAATATTGGCTGGCATAGCAAATAATGGAGTTATAATTTTCCGCTCTCTCAATCCGACTGGCTTTACCGTTACCAACTTAAAAGGGTAAAGCACGATCGCAATTAGCCGCTGACTAATTCCAAAATTCATCCAACTCAATGTCGCTTGCTTCTGCCTGTATTTCTTGGAAGTAATCGCTTTGGGTAATCGCTGCAACTTCCTGTTGACGCTTTTGTTGGTCGATTTCAATGCGAAGTTCTTGCAACTGGCGCTTCAGTTCTTCTTCTCGGCGCTTGCGTTCTGTAATGTCTTGGATTAGACCTTCATAGTACAGTACATTTCCGTTAGTATCGCGCACAGCCCTAGCATCTTCCTGTACCCAAATAATGCTGCCATCTTTGCGATAAGCTCGATACTCAAATTTTTGCACATTACCTTTTTCTCCCATCTGACGGTAGAATTCATTTAGGCTGCTGCTGTCAACATAAAGTTGAGCGCTAATATCGGTGACTGCCGCCAACATCTCGGCGGGCGAATCGTAACCGTAAATGCGTGCCATTGCGGGATTTATGCTCATATAACTGCCCTTTTTGGTAGCCTGAAAAATTCCCTCTAAGGCATTTTCAAAGATACTGCGATAATTTTCTTCGGCAATTCGCAGAGCTTCGTTTTTCGCTTCTAAACTGGCAAATGAGTCCAGTAACTGCTCTGCCATACTGTTAAACGATATTTCCAAAATACTAACTTCTTTTAGCCCTTTTATCTCCACATTTTGATGGAGGTCTCCCTCGGCAATAGCTTGTGCTGCTTGACTCAATTTGAGAATAGGTTGACTGATCCAGCGAGAGGTGAAAATACCGAGAACGATCGCTAAAACTAAAGCAGCGATACATAGGAGAATGGTATTGCGGTTATTGGCATTAATTTGTTCCATAAAGTCTGATTCTGGAATTACAACTGCCACTAGCCAATTCAGCCCTTTCTCGTCCCGGAACGGTAAGAGCCTTAAAAATTGCGGTTGGCCGTCTATTTTAAAATTGATCGGCTCGGAATTTTGAAAATTATTGAAGATTTCCGGATGGTTAACTAAATATGCAGATGTAGCTTTGGTGACCCGATCGCTACTATCTTTAGCTTTGAACATTTGCTTTTTACCATTTTCGTCGAGCCGAAATGGAATTTCATCAGTAGAAGTTGCTACTAATCTTCCTAGATCGTCCATAATAAAAGCTTGTCCGGTTTTACCAATCTTTAGGCTTCTTAAAAATTTACCTGTACTATTCAAGCGCAAGGAAGTGAGCATGATTCCTTGGGTATTTCCCAATCGATCGCGTATAGTTTCGAGGGCAGTAATTAGCAAGCTCGGTTCCACCAATGACACAGTAATTGAACCCCAAGTTGCTTTGCCTGCTTTAATTGCATCTCTATACCACACTTGACGTGTGTACCAATATCGTCTTTCTGGCCCAGTAATATCGTTGGGTATGACTTTCGCTACTGTGGTACGCTCGCCTTTTTCGTTCGTATTGTAAATCTGGAGACTATAGTCAGTAAAATCGTCTAATACGGGCATCAGCACAGTACCATCCTCCAGACGATCTCCCGCTCTTATTCTTCCATCTTTATTGGCTACTGTTGAGATGTTTACTTCTGGATATAATTGTACTAGCCGCCAAAGAAAGTTTTCCCAAGCTGATAAATTGTCCATATTTAACACTTTTGATTCGAGCGCATCTAATTTGATTTTGTTAACGCGATGCGGAATTTCCAGGTAGGTATGCAAATTTTGTTCGATGCGACCGGTAGTTTCATCCATTAATTTATTGGCTAGGTCTTTGACTGCTTTCTGACCGTTTTGAAAAGAAAGATAGCCGACTATTCCTACCGCACCCGCAATTTGTAGGACAAACGGGACAATCATAACTATACGGAGCGGAATTTTTCCGACGATTTGGGAAATTGGCGATTTGAAGGATTTGCTCGACATAAGAAAACTTGCTGATGCAAAATTTTATAAGCTATTATTATACTTGTATTATGTAATACCGTGGCTAAAAACTTAAAATAAACTAAAGGCTGTTTGCCAGCCAGACGCTCTGAATCCAAACTGATTTGAGATGATATCTGGGCTTACCTAAAAGCCCAGCGTCATTCGAGATTACCAACCCTCAACTGAGTCGCCACCTTCAATCCAAGCTTTTAAATCGCGCTCTGGTTTGGTCACATTAAATAAATGTAAGCCAAAATCTTTGGCCAGGTCTTTGCAAACTTTTATACCTCTGACGCTATTGTTTTCTTCATCCACAAGTGGCGAAAATACTCCCAAACCGAGTTTTCCTGGCGCAAGGGCGATCGTACCGCCGCTAACTCCACCTACAGCAGGCATCCCCACCCGGTAAGCCCACTCTCCAGAGGCGTCGTACATCCCGCAAGTGTGCATAACGCTCACCACATCTTGGACGTAGCGTTCATCAACAGCGCGTTGTCCGGTAATGGGATTGACGCCGCCATTGGCGAGAGTCGCTGACATTACTGCCAAATCGCGTGCGTTGACCAAAATCGAATTTTGCTGAAAGTACAAGTCAAGGGTTTCCTCAATTTTGTCGCTGACAATGCCAAAGTTGAGCATAAGGTAAGCGATCCCTCGATCGCGATTCCCAATCCCTTTCTCGGAGAAAAAGGTTGCAGTGTCAACAGAGTGCTTTCGTCCGGTGTAACGCTCAAACATATCCAGGATGCGTTTGAGGCGTTCGTTGATGCCATTGCCCTTAATCATATCGGTGGTGGCGATCGCACCTGCATTGACGATCGGATTGTAGGGGCGCTTGTTTTTGTCATCCAGGACGATGGAGTTGGAAGTTTCTCCCGCTTGCTTGACGCTCACCTTACGGCTGACATACTCGCGATCGCAATCTTCAAGTGCCAATCCGTACACAAATGGCTTGGAAATTGAGTGCATCGCGAACAATTGCTTGCAATCGCCCACCTCAAATACCTGACCGTTTGCGGTCACCACACAGATACCAAACGACTCGGGTAAGGCATTTGCCAATTCCGGGATGCGATCGGAGATGGCACCATTATTGAGGTTTTGATACTTTTCGTGCAATTCCGTAAGATAGGAAAGGAAAGGAGATAGGGAAGCAAAAGATTGGATTGAACTTGCTAGCGACTTCAAATCGTGTTTTTCAGCCATGTTCTTTGTACTCTTGGGTGAGGGTATTTTACGAACGCCTGCCAAATTCATCGTTTTAAACATTTACAGCTATTTTCAGATGATTTGGCCACAGTTTCCTGTGGGGGTGCATTGCCTGCAACCTGTTGATTGGGATCTCCAAAAATTCTTGTGGCGTAGGCATCTTGCCTGCCGAGAGCAATTCTTTTGGAGGATATGTCTATTTGAAAACCGCTGTAAACTTCAGGGACTTATTTCTCAAAAAAGCCAGGGCTTATACAGCCAGTTTAAAAAACCTCTATCTAGTAGGGCTAATTCCTGAATTCACCCTAAATTTAGATCCTCTGCATAAGACCGACTCGCTAAAAATCACCGTCCTTCAATAGCTGAAATGTATAATAACCTGATATTTTTGTCAGGCTGCGTTTATTCCAAATTTTTTCAACTAGGCTGGAGTAAAGCTTTCGTTAAAAAATTTTCCTGTAGATAAATACACATCATATACTGCTTGACACAAAAATGTTATTTCTGCGTGTCAAAACACAGAGGCATAACACTTTTTCGCTCGGACAAATGATGTTTTGAATACTGGGGAGGGAGTTGTCGCCATTGTCATATGCTTTAATAGACATCTCCAAAAATTCTTGTGGGGTAGGTATCCTGCCTGCCCTTTGAGATTCTTTTGTCGGAGATGTCTAATGACGATCGCAACCTTTACTCACCTCCACATTTCTAGTCGGTCATATAGGGATTTTTGGGAGTTTTTATGGAAATGTTCCAATTAAGAACATTTTTATTTCTCTTTTCCCGACGCTCTTCTGCTCAAATAGAATACTAAGCAAATCAGAGACAAACTTTTTCTAGATCGTTCCGACTATTGACTACCAATCATCAACTGATTCCCCACTTTCAATTAAGTCTTTGAGATTGTGTTTTGGTTGGGCAACATTGAATAGATGCAAACCAAAATCTTGGGAAATTTCTTCGCAAACTTTCATACCTCTGATGCTATTGCCCCCCTCATCTACAGGCGGCGAGAACACTCCCAAACCGAGTTTTCCCGGCACTACCGCAGTAATACCACCACTAATCCCACTGACGGCAGGGATTCCCACCCGGTAAGCCCACTCGACCGCCGAGTCGTACATTCCACAGGTTTGCATAACGCTAACCACATCTTGCACGTAGCGCTCATCAATGGCGCGTTCTCCTGTAATGGGATTGACGCCACCATTGGCCAGGGTAGCTGCCATAACTCCCAGGTCGCGGGCGTTGACTTGGATGGCACTTTGGTGAAAATAGAGGTCGAGGGTTTCGTCTATTTTGTCGCTGATTATGCCAAAGTTAAGCATAAGATAAGCGATCGCCCGATGCCGATTCCCATATGCTTTATCGGAAACGAAAGCTGGCATATATATATCGTGCTTTCGTCCGGTGTAACGCTCAAACATATCCAGAATGCGTTTGAGACGTGCGCCTACGCCATTCCCCTTGATTAGATCGGTGGTGGCTATCGCCCCTGCATTGACGAGCGGGTTATAGGGGCGCTTGCTTTTCTCATCTAGGGCGATGTTGTTGAGGGTTTCTTTGATTGGCTTGACGGTGACTTTACTGTTGAGATATTCCCGACCGTAATCCTCCAGTGCCAGTCCGTAGACGAATGCTTTCGAGATCGACTCCATCGTGAACAGTTGGTTGCAATTCCCCACTTCAAACACCTGACCGTTCACCGTCGCTACGCAGATGCCAAACCATTCGGGTAAGGCTTTCCCCAACTCCGGAATGTAGTTGGCGACAGTGCCCTCATTTACGGATTCATATTTTTCATATAACTCCGTGAGATACGAAAGAAATGGAGATGAGGAAGCAAAGGACTGAATTGCACTGGCTAGTGACTTCAAATCATGTTTTTCAGCCATTTTCTTGATACTCTTAGGGTAGGGTAGTGCAAAGAGCAAGTTCGTTTGGGGAGCTGCGATCGATCGTTTAGGCCATCACCTGTAGAGCTACTTTGCGAAACTCCTTACTGACGCGATGATCTGGGTACTTCACGCAGAAAACTCCTTCGCTGGCCAGTTGTACCATGTCTTCCGATAAGGGGAAGATCCCGGCTACGGTAGTGCCGTAAGTGTCTTCTACTTTTTGCTTGAGGGCGTCAAAATTCATACTGCTCAATGCTTTATTCACCACTAGCAGCATTTTGCGAACTTTTAACTGCTTTGCTACATCCACGGTCACCGCCGTACCTTGGTAGTCTTGTTTGTCCGGACGTAAAATCAAAATCAAGACGTGGGAGATGGCGATCGACAGAAAGGTTTCTTTCGACAAACCTGGGTGGGTATCGATGAACAAGTAGTCTAGATTGAGCCCTTTAACGAGTTTGCGAAATCCCTCGTGGAGCAATTTTACGTCATATCCTTCGCTGAGAATCCTAGATATGTCGTCTGGTCTGATGCTGGCGGGAATTAGAAAAAGTTTGCCATCGCCTTGTACGCCGACGTTGCCACCAACATCATAAGCAGCATCTTCAATGGGAGCTTGACCCCACAGAAAGTTATTGAGGGTTTTGTCCATCCTTTCCGGATCTAGACCGAAAAGATTGTGAATTCCAGGAGATTGGATGTCGGTGTCAACTACACCGACTCGCTGACCTTGCAGCGCCACGCTCGTGGAAAGGTTTGCTGTTGTGTTTGACTTCCCGGTTCCGCCCCGGTATGAGTGAATTGATACTACTTTAGGCATTTTTTGATGTACTCCCGACTACAGAACTCTACTGCTGCTGAATAGGCTCTACGAGTTTTACTTTTATAAAATACCATTAAATTCATCTACTTAATTTAATGTCTTCCGTAATTCCAGCATTTCTCCACCTCAGCCGTCAAGTAGGAAATGTATGAAATGTAGGAAGATTGATTTTATTGCCAATGGCTTAAGTTATTTTCAAAATAAATAAAAATTATATTTTTTTGTAATTATTCACTAGGTTGACAATATTTAATTAAACAGATGATATTATTGAGGATACCCAGCGACTCGCTTGCGATCGCTAAGCCATATTTTACAACTTCCTCAAAAATCCGGCTATAAAAAGTTACATTCCTGCAAAGCAAGTTCAAAGAAGCTTTAAAATGTGCCAGAAGCCTACATTTACCCAAAGGGTAAGTGTGGGCAGTTCACGGCGTTCCTAGCGATTCAACATGGCAACTGTTAACGATAACTACCTCAAACTCAAAGCAGGTTACTTATTTCCGGAAATTGCAAGGCGGGTAAATGCCTTCGCAGAGGCAAATCCGGATGCTAAGATGATTCGATTGGGCATTGGTGACGTGACGGAACCGCTGCCGGAAGCTTGCCGCACGGCGATGATTAATGCGGTGGCAGAAATGGGCGATCGCAGCACGTTCAAAGGCTATGGCCCAGAGCAGGGTTATTCTTGGTTGCGGGAGAAAATTGCTGCCAGCGATTTCCAGGCGCGGGGATGCGAAGTTGACGCATCGGAAATCTTTATCTCCGACGGTTCCAAATGCGACACGGGTAATATTCTGGATATCTTCGGCAACGATAATACGATCGCAGTTACCGATCCGGTTTATCCGGTATATGTCGATACCAACGTGATGGCGGGACATACGGGTGTTGCCAACGATAAAGGAGAATTTGAGGGTTTAGTTTATCTGCCTATTACCGCAGAAAACAACTTTACCGCCTCGCTTCCCACCCAAAAAGTCGATTTGATTTATTTGTGTTTTCCCAATAATCCCACGGGAGCGGTTGCCAGTAAAGAACACCTCAAAGCATGGGTAGATTATGCGCTGGCGAATAATTCGATTATTTTCTTCGATGCAGCTTACGAAGCGTTTATCACCGATGCCGATATTCCTCATTCTATCTACGAGATTGAAGGGGCGCGGCAGTGTGCGATCGAATTTCGTTCCTTTTCCAAAACCGCAGGTTTCACCGGTACTCGCTGTGCGTTTACCGTAGTACCCAAAAACCTGACAGCAAAAGCAGCAGACGGTTCCGACGTGGAACTGTGGAAACTGTGGAACCGCCGCCAATCCACCAAGTTCAATGGTGTTTCCTACATTGTGCAACGCGCTGCTGAGGCAGTTTATGCCCCAGAAGGAGATGCACAAGTCAAAGCGCTTGTCAACTTTTATATGGAAAATGCCAAAATTATTCGGGAAAAACTGACCGATGCCGGTTTATCGGTGTACGGTGGCGTCAATGCACCTTATGTGTGGGTGAAAACTCCCAGCGGTTTATCCAGTTGGGATTTCTTCGATAAATTGCTGCATACCGTCAACGTGGTAGGAACACCCGGTTCTGGTTTTGGCGCTGCTGGGGAAGGGTACTTCCGCATATCCGCATTTAACAGTCGCGAAAATGTGGAAGAAGCAATGAGAAGGATCCTCGATAAGTTTAAGATGTAGGGTTCTTCCCTTGTCAATTATGTTGTAGGGACATGGCATCATCATACTTTAATGATGTCCTGTCCCTACAAAAATGTGAGTTTCCCGTATTTATGGGGATAATCGCATCTTCTTCAGGTGTAGGGTGTGTTCGGCACGGGCGAGAAATTGAGTATTGCGATCGATAATTAAATTGCCGCGCCTAACGCACCATCCCCCAAATTAGTCAACCCCAAAGAACCAATCTGTTTCATTTTGCCGAGCGCAAGATAGTTCTTCCTTATCAAAATTAGCATAGCACAAGAAAATAAGTGAAGTCAAGCTAGATCTCTATATTTAAGTCAACATGGAATTGTTTTGGTTTCACCATCTAATGACTAATGACTATAGGCCAGAAAAGCTGCATATACTAAAGCTGGCATTATCAATACCATCCACCAGCTATTTATCGGTTGGCCATATATTAGAGCAATTCCTAAAACCACTGCTATTCCTGCAATAAAGTGAATATAAAATGGAATTTTTAAGTTTCCTTTCCACAAAGCCCATAGATTAATAGCGAGGGTAAATAACGCTATGATTGCATGAACAAGATGCCAGATTTCCATATATCGTTATAAGATTAGTCTGATTCTTTGTAGGTAGTTGGGCTTGACGCCTGGTATGCCATATTTTATCAGAGGGCTTGAGCCGATTCTTGGTACGTAGTTGGGCTTGACGCCTCTTATAAAACCTGGCATAAGAGGGCTGAAGCCCAACTACGTACCTTGTTAGTTATACTATAGGCCATAATTTCTGAAACATCTTTTGTTCCGATTCCAGATATTTCACGAACTCATTTGAATCTGCCGAATCATCGGGGAACAAAGTTACTAATTCCATGAATTGATTCGTCTTCCTAATCATCGGCTTTTTCGGGTCGTCGGGATTTTTTTTCAGTATAGGAGGAAAGTTACTTGCCGCTTTTAACAAACGTCGATCTTCCGGCTGACGGGTACTGTTCTTTTTGCGATGAATACCTCTATAGTTGCAGTTTTATCGGAGAAGATGGCAAAGAAATATATCCTCAAATTTGCATAGGATGTGGGGATGGAATGGAATAAGTCGCTTTTTGGGATGTCACACTTCAGATAAAATACAGGAAATCCTAGAGGAAATTAGAGCTTGGGTGAAGGAGTCAGAGAGCGAAGTTTAAAGGTGGATAAGAAAGCTATGCCTGTTTCCGTAGGTAAAAACAAAAACTATCTTAGACTTCGCTGGACTTACCAAGGCGAAAGATACTGCCTGTCGTTGGGTATGAAGGACACCAAAACAAAAAACAGAAGACAGGTGCAGGGAATCATCTTACAAATCGAAGCTGACATTGAATCCGGAGATTTTGATATTTCTTTGGAGAAGTACCGCCCAAAAAAGCAGCAAGCAGTTCAAGAAAAATTGACTTGTTTGAATTTATTTCAAAAGTGGCTGGAATTCAAATCCCGGTTCGTGGACGCCAGGACGATCGAATGGTATCGCCTGACCGAAGCCAAGCTAAGGGATGCGGGAGATGCGATCGCCACAATTTCAATTAGCCACTCGCCAGAACCGGAGCGATAGGAATTCATAAAAACACCCAACAGCCAACAAATTTATTGTTGCCATCTGAACCAGAAAAATTGTGTACCAATTTTGTACCAGTGTGTACCAGCAAAAACGGTTGGAAGTATGGGCGGTACTGGACTCGAACCAGTGACATCCTGCTTGTAAGGCAGGCGCTCTACCAACTGAGCTAACCGCCCGTTTTCAGCGCACAATTACATATAGTAGCAGACTATTTTTAAAATGCCAAGTGGTGGAACGCACGATCGCATAACTTTATGGAGTTTACCTGTTGTCGCGGGTTTCACGTTCGGACAGACGCAGAGTGGGAACCTGACTTTGCTTGTTTCGGGCGGGTTTCTGTTCGGGGGGCTGATGTTTGGGCCGGATTTGGATATCTATTCGCGACAGTTCCAACGCTGGGGTTGGTTGCGTTGGATATGGATTCCTTATCAAAAAAGTCTACGCCATCGGTCTTTTTTATCGCATGGGCCAATTATCGGCACGGCGTTGCGATCGCTCTATCTTATCTGTGGCATAGTTGCGCTGGGGTCGCTTTTGTGCTTGGTTGCACAATGGTTGGGAGTAGGGATCGCAAGTTGGCAGGAACTCGCTAAGTTAGTTTTGGCTTCGCTTGGACAACACTATAACGAATGGATCGCTTTGTATATCGGTTTAGAATTGGGAGCGATGAGCCATTCTTTATCCGATTGGAGTGGTTCTGCTTACAAGCGCTTTAAAAGCGGTGGGTTAAAGGCTATCATGCCTAAGAGGAAGAAGGGCAGGCGGAAATCTTCGCCAGTGAGGGTGAAGAAACGAACCGCCAAGACGCAGAGAACACAGAGGAAAGATGGCTGAGGATTCTAGTTTAGCAGCATTGCAAAGGTTAATTGATGTGGTGGCGAAGTTGCGATCGCCTGATGGTGGCTGTCCGTGGGATTTGGCCCAAACGCCCCAATCTCTGATTCCCTATGTAATCGAAGAAGCTTACGAGGTGGTAGATGCGATTCGCGGTGGGGATAAGGATGCGATCGCAGAAGAACTGGGAGATTTATTATTACAAGTAGTATTGCAAGCGCAAATTGCTAGCGATTGCGGTCAATTCAGTTTAACTGAAGTTGCGGAAGGGATTACAGAAAAGCTGATTCGCAGACATCCTCATGTGTTTGGCGATGTGCAAGTTGGAAGTGCGGAAGAAGTACGTCAAAATTGGGAAGAAATTAAAGCCGCAGAAAAAGGTGAAGCGACGGACGCACCGCAGCTACTCAGTGCTAAGTTAAGTCGTTATGGGCGAACTTTGCCGCCGTTGATGGCGGGAATGAAGATTTCTCAAAAAGCCGCTGCTGCTGGGTTTGAATGGCCAAATATTGAGGGAGTTTGGGATAAATTTAATGAAGAATTGGCAGAATTCAAACACGCGGTCGGTCATGAGGACAAAGGCAGACAAGAAGAAGAATTAGGCGATTTGCTATTTGTGATAATTAACCTGGCGCGTTGGTATGACCTCGATCCTTCAGCAGCTTTGCAGGGAACAAACGAGCGATTTATTCAGCGCATTATCAAAATGGAAGCAGCAGCCGATCGTCCTCTTTCCGATTATACATTAGATGAATTGGAACAACTTTGGCAACAAGCAAAAGCCAAACTTGCGAAACATACTAAATAGTCATGCGAGCCAAATTATAGCAAGCTCTTTCAGGGTCTTTCCGGTTGATGGTGGAAAATGTTTCGATATGTTACAGATATGTGGGATGGTGGGTTACGGCACGGGAAGTAAATTATCGATCGAAAATGCTGAAATTATCGCCCGTGCCTAACCCACCCTACGATTAGATAAGTTTTTATTATCACCAGCAAAACTTGTTGTCGATCGGATGACGCTAAAGACTTACCAGCAATTTTTGTGATATTCTAGATTATCCCAGACTGGCAATTTTCACCATATCTCGGTAATAACCGACAACCTCTTTAGTTTCGCCGATACACTTCACCTGTCCTTTATCCAACCAAAGCACTCGATCGCAAGTTTGCTCGATCAAATCGAGTTCGTGAGATACTAATAAAACAGTGGCATTCGCATCCCAGAACTTTTGCAGACGCTGTTTGCATTTATTTTTAAAGCGTTGGTCTCCGACCGCTAAAACTTCATCGAGAATGAGAATATCCGGCTGTACATCAGTAGCGATCGCAAATCCCAAGCGCGATACCATCCCCGAAGACAAAGCTTTGACCGGCACATAAGCATAATCTTCCAGTTCTGCAAACTCTAAAATAGGTTTAACCCGCTCTCGCATCTGCTGTCTGGAAAACCCCAGCATCACCCCATAAAACACAATATTATCCAGCACGGAGATTTCTGGGTCAAACCCCGCTTCCAACTCGATCAGGGGTGCAATTTTACCCCATATTCGCACAGAACCGGAAGTTGGCTGCAATATACCGCAGACTAGCTTCAGCAGGGTGGATTTACCTGCGCCATTTCCACCAATAATTCCCAATTTCTCCCCTGCTTCTACAAACAGATCGACCCGATCCAGCACCAAATTCTTGGCAGGCTGACGGTACTTGCCTTCCAGAAAAGATAAAATAGTTTTCTTCAAGTCATAAGAAAATTCCTCTTGCGTCCGTCGCCACAGGGACACTTGTTCCAGACAAATCGCGTACATCTACAACAAATCCATGAACTGGTGCTGCCAGCTATCAAATAATTTCCATCCTACAGCCAAAATCACCAGACTACTCCACAAAGACGTGCCTATTAAGGCAAAATTAGGAGCATGGCCTGACAAAGCGATCTGACGAATGCTTTCAATGATTAAGGCTATGGGGTTGAACATCAGGAAGGGACGGATAGTGGCCGGTACGATCGCCGCCGGATAAAATACCGGAGAGCCAAACCACAGGACAGACACCACTAACTCATAAAAGTAAGGTAAATCGCGAAAGTACACAAACAGGGCACTGACGATAAATCCGATACCAGTACACAAGCAAGCCAAAGACAGCAATGGCAACAGCAAGGCTAGCACATTGAGTAAACTCTTGGATGTAACCAATGTTGCGATCGCCAGTATTGGCAAGCAAGCGCTGCAAAACTGAAACACATTCGCCGCAATCATCGACATCGGAAAAACGTTTATCGGTAGGCGAATCTTGTTCAACAGCGCCCCATTGCTTACCACACTTGGCAGCGCTTGGATAGTAGAAGCCGAAAAAAAGTTGATCACAACCAGCCCTACAAACGCTTGCAGCATATATTTGAACAGCGAGTTGTGATAGTACGATGCAAATGCTGTTCCAAAAATCGCCGTATACCCCACCGTCATCAGCAAGGGGTTCAACAACGACCAATACACGCCCAAGATAGAACCCCGATAACGCACCTTCAGGTTCCGGGTTACCAAAACTTGCAGCAATTCCAGATATCGAATTAGATCTTTAGCAGAACCTCGATCGAAAAACTTGAACGTCTTAATCACTCTCACCACACGACCCTGCGAACTAAGCTAGGAAAGTTGTACTAAGCTTGGACTATACGCTGCAAGTCAAATAATGTCCATGACCACCTCGCAAATTGCTTCTTCTTCCCTAACTTCGATCGCTCAACAAACCCGCCAAGCAGCGCGACGGCTGGCGGTGCTTTCCGCTGAGGTAAAAAATGAAGCGATCGAAGCTGTGGCCCAAGCCTTAGAGTCCGCAACTCCCGAAATTTTGGCCGCCAACGCAGCAGACTGCGAAGCGGCTGTAGCAGCTAATATTGCCAAACCGCTGATAGCGCGGCTAAAGTTGGATGAAACTAAGCTTAAGGCTGCGATCGCAGGCGTGCGAGATGTGGGGCGTTTGCCAGACCCCGTAGGCGTCGTAGATATTCACCGCGAACTCGATGAAAAACTGATCCTCAAACGCATTAGCTGTCCTCTGGGTGTTTTGGGCGTCATTTTTGAGGCGCGTCCCGATGCGGTGATGCAAATAACCAGTTTAGCGATCAAATCTGGTAACGGCGTTATTCTCAAAGGCGGACAAGAAGCCGTTCGCACCTGTCAAGCTTTGGTAAGGGCAATTCATTTGGGATTGGGATATACGGAAGTTTCCCCAGCAACAGTGCAATTGCTAACTACGAGAGAAGAAACTCTGGCAATGTTGAAGTTGGATGAATATATAGATCTGATTATTCCCAGAGGTTCCAATTCGTTTGTTCGATTTGTGCAGGAAAATACCCGCATTCCCGTCCTGGGTCATGCAGAGGGAATTTGCCATATATATATAGATGAAGCAGCGGATATCGTGAAGGCGGTAAATATTACTGTTGACGCCAAAACTCAGTATGCAGCTGCTTGCAATGCGATCGAAACTTTGTTAGTTCACAAATCAATTGCCCCAGATTTTCTGCCTTTGGTTGGTGCGGCTTTGCAAACTCGTCATGTAGAATTGCGCGGCGATGAAGCTACGCGCAAAATTTTGAAAATATCTCCAGCGACAGAGGCAGATTGGTCAATAGAATACACCGATTTGATTCTATCGATCAAAATAGTCGATTCTCTGGAAGATGCGATCGCTCACATCAACAACTACGGTTCCAAACATACCGAAGCCATAGTCACTGAAAATTCATCCACCGCAGCGACATTTCTCGCCCAAGTTGACGCCGCCGGAGTCTATCATAACTGTTCCACTCGTTTTGCGGATGGCTTCCGTTACGGCTTCGGTGCAGAAGTAGGAATTAGCACCCAAAAAATGCCACCGAGAGGCCCTGTTGGATTGGAAGGTCTGGTAACTTATAAGTATCAAGTTGTCGGCGACGGTCACATTGTCGCCACTTACGCTGGTAAAGATGCCAAACCTTTTACGCATCGAGATTTGTAATTGGGAATTAACACAATTTGCTAGTTATTTGCTTTCTGGGTACGTAGTTGGGGTTGAAAACACAAAAAAAAAGC